>CALXXH010000050.1 GCA_944392635.1 uncultured Clostridia bacterium
TCTGGATGGTCGAAGTAATCATGTTGAATTCCATATGCTTTTTCTTTTCTTATTTCTAATATTGTTTTTAATTCTTCTACAGGAAGGATATTATCATGTGGTATACCATAAAAGTCCCCATAGAATATACACGGATATCCTTCATCTCTTAATAAAATAATGCTATATGCTGCTGGTTTAAACCATTTTTCTACAAAGCTTTGCAAACTTTGTCCTGGTTGTGTATCATGATTATCTACAAATGTTACTGCTTTACTTGGGTTTTCTTTTACTAATGTCCCTTCTAATATTTTTGACATATCATAATTTTCATCTTTAGATGCACTTTCTAAGTGATAGTGAAGTGGTACATCAAATAGTGATATTTCTCCTTGAGTTTCTGTTATATATCTATGTAATTTTGATATATCTCCACTCCAATATTCTCCAACTGTAAATAACTCATCTCCTGTTTCTTCTCTTAAAGTTTTTATCCAATTTTTATAAAAATTGGCATCTATATGTTTTACTGCATCTAATCTAAAACCGTCTACTTTTGTTATTTCTAAGTACCATTTTCCCCATTTTGTGCATTCTTCCACAACTTCTGGATTTTTAAAATCTATATCTGCTCCCATTAAATAATCATAATTTCCAAATTCTTCATCTACTGCAACACTCCAGTCTTTATCTTTAAACTTAAATATTGCATGTTCTTTTGTTTTGTCATTATAATCTATCCCATCAAAATGTGTCCAATTCCATTCAAAATCAGAATATTTATGATTTCTACCTGGAAATGTAAATTTAGTTGCAACTCTAACAACTTCTTGATTTGAAATTAATTCATTGTGGTCTCCCCAATCAACTTTTGTTGCTGGGATTGTTTGTAAAAAGTCTGCTCCCATTTTGTGGTTTAAAACTATATCTGCATAGCTTTCAATTCCTGCTTGTTTTAAAGTCATAATACAATTTAAATATTCATCTTTTGAACCATATTTTGTTTTAATAGTTCCTTTTTGGTCAAATTCTCCTAAATCATATACATCATATACAGCATATCCAACTTCATCTTTTCCACCCATTCCTTTGTATGCTGGTGGAAGCCATAGAGCTGTTATTCCTATATCAGCTAATTTCTCTGCTTCTTTTGATATGTCATTCCACAAATTTTGCTTACAATCCATATACCATTCAAAATATTGCATTATTATTCCATTTATTTTCTTCATTTTTACTCCATCTTTCTTTTTATCATACTTATATCATTATTCTTACTATTTTTCAAGGTCATTTAAGAACGTTTCCATTTGGATATTTTTGTCCATTCTAGGACACATATTATAATATAAATTTCTCTTCTCATTTGACTTTTTTGAGTTGTTGGATTATAATTCCTCTTTGAAAGGATGCGATTTTATGAAACCAATTTTTGAGAGAAAAATAAATTATTATGAAACTGATGGAATGGGTATTGTTCATCATTCTAATTATATAAGATTTTTGGAAGAAGCTAGATGTTACTGGCTTGATCAATTTGATATACCATATTCAGCTTTTGAAAAATTAGGTATTAGTATTCCTGTTTTGGCAGTTAATTGTGAATATAAGCATCATGTAGCTTTTGAAGATACTATTTTAATTAAAGTTTTTGTAAAAGAATACAACGGGGTTCGTATGACTATTGGCTATGATGTTCGTGATAAAAATACTGGAAATACTGTTATTATAGCTGAAACTAAACATTGTTTTACAGATAAAAATTTAAGAGCTGTTAATTTAAAAAAACACTTACCAGAATTTGATAAAAAATTTATAGATTTAAAAGCAGAGATTTAAGGTTAATCTCCCTAATCTCTGCTTATTTTTCTAACAACCAATCTATAATATTTTTATGAATAACTCCATTTCTTGATAAGTCTTCCTTATCTAGTGAAAGTACATATTTAGGTATATTATCATCTATGCCATCAAATGCTCCAAATTCTCTTTCTATTACACTTTTTTTATCTAATGAATATGCAACTTGAAAATATAACTTCTCACCTGTTTTTGTTGCAATAAAGTCAATTTCTCCATTTTTAGTTTTTCCTATATAAACATCATACCCTCTTTCTAATAATTCATTATATACAACATTTTCAATTGCGAAACATTTATTTATTTCAAAATTATTATTTTTTATTTGAGCTATTCCTAAATCTGTCATATAATATTTATTTAAAGTTTTTAATATTGCTTTTCCATGAATATCATATCTATAAATCTTTTTTATTATTAATGCTTTACATAGTGCATCTAGATAAATATAAATAGTTTCTGTTGATACCGTTTTTCCTTCACTTTTCAAATATTTTATAACATTATCTGCTGAAAATTCTCTTCCCGTGGTATCAACAACATATTGTAATAATAAATTAAATAATAATATGTCTTTTAACCCTAATCTTTCTACTACATCTCTTAGTATAATTGAATCAAATACACTATGAAGATAGTCTTTTATATTTATTTCATCTGTAAATTGCGTTCTATTAGGAAGTCCTCCCCATTTTACGAAATCCCAAAAAGTTTCTTCACATTTAGGATCTTTTTTTGTTAATTCTGTAAATTCTTTATAACTTAGAGGATATATATTAAATAAAACATATCGTCCTGATAAAACTGTTGAAAGCTCATTTGATAATAGTTTGCTATTTGATCCAGTTATAAATATACTTATATTTTTTAATGATGCTCTTAATGAATTTACTACTGTTTCAAATTTATCTACTCTTTGTATTTCATCTAGGAATATATAATAAATATTATTATCTTTAATATTCTCTTTAATGTACTTATTTAATTTTTTATAGTCTTGTAATTCTTCATATTCTATTAACTCAAAGTTAATATATATAATGTGGTCATCTTTTACTCCCTTTTCTTTTATCTCATCTACTATTTGATTTAGTATTACAGATTTTCCACATCTTCTTATTCCTACAAGAATTTTTACTAAATCTGAATCATAAAATCCTCTTATTCTTGATAAATATACTTCTCTTTTTAACATTTTTATCACCTATATTAATTATAGTTTTTTATTTTAATTTTGTCAAGTTATTTCGCAAATGCGAAATAACTTTTTTAAAATAATGAAAAAAGATAGAAAATTTTTATACTTTCTATCTTTAACTTTATTGTCATTATTAATTAAAATATCTTTTTAATAATCCTTCAAATCCTTTTCCATGTCTTGCTTCATCTTTGCACATTTCATGAACTGTATCATGAATTGCATCATATCCAAGTTCTTTTGCTCTTGTTGCAATTGCTTTTTTACCTTCACATGCTCCATGTTCTGCTTCTGCTCTTAGCATTACATTTTTCTTTGTATCAGGATATACTATTTCTCCTAATAATTCTGCAAATTTAGCTGCATGTTCTGCTTCTTCAAATGCATATCTTTTGAATGCTTCTGCTATTTCTGGATAACCTTCTCTATCTGCTTGTCTACTCATTGCTAAGTACATTCCAACTTCTGTACATTCTCCTGTAAAGTTATCTCTTAATCCTTTTACTATTTCTTCATCTAATCCTTGAGCCACACCAATTCTGTGTTCATCTGCGTATTGTTTTTCTCCTTCTTGTTCCTTTCTTTCAACAAATGCTTCTTTTCCTGCTCCACATTGTGGACATCTTTCTGGTGCTTCTTCTCCAAAGTGTATGTATCCACATACTTTACATACATATGCTTTCATGTTTATTCCTCCTTTTAATTTTTTTACTAGATGTATATTAGCATATTTCTAGTTAGTTGTCAAAAAAGTTTTTAAAACTCTTTAATTTTACAAAAAAGTATGATAAAATACAGTAGATTTTAAAAGAATTTGTCTAAAGATGAAATGGAGGAATTAGGATGGAGTTTAATAGATGTAGTAGATGTGGTAATTTTTATGTTTCAAATGGTAATGTTTGCCCAAAATGTGCTAAAAAGGATGGTGCTGAATTTTCTACGTTTAAACAATATGTTATAGAAAATGGTTTTGAAAGTTCTTTGGATACTATTTCTGGTGAAACTGGTATTACAGTTAAAAATCTAAATCGTTATTTAGGTTATGAAGAAATTCAAAATTTACAAAAAGAATTTAAAGGAAATAATAAAACAATATTATAGGAAGGATGAATTTGATGAAAAATGTTTTTGATGTTTTAGAAGAAAGAGGATATATTGAGCAGATGACACATCCTCAAGAAATAAAAGATTTATTTGGTAAGGAAACTGTACCTTTTTATATTGGTATAGACCCTACTGCAGATAGTTTACATGTAGGTCACTTTGTTTCTTTAATGGTTGCAAGTCATATGCAAAAATGTGGTCATAAGCCAATTATATTAGTTGGAGGTGGTACTGCAACTATTGGAGACCCTTCATTTAAAAATGATATGAGAAGAATGCTAAGTCGTGAAGAAATTAATCATAATGTTGAATGTATTAAAAAGCAAGTTGAAAAATTTGTTAGTTTTGAAGGAGAAAATGCAGCTATTATTGTTAATAATGCTGATTGGTTATTAGATTTAAAATTTGTTGATTTTGTTAGAGAAATTGGTAGCCTATTTTCAGTTAATAAGATGCTTAATGCAGAATGTTATAAACAAAGACTTGAGACAGGATTAACATTTTTTGAAATGAGTTATATGTTAATGCAATCTTATGATTTTCTACATTTGTATGAAGCTTATGGCTGTAAATTACAAATGGGAGGAAATGATCAATGGTCAAATATCATTGGTGGAGTTGACTTAATTAGAAAAATTGGAAAAGATGATTCTTTTGGTTTAACTTTTAAACTTCTTACAACAAAAGAAGGTAAAAAAATGGGTAAAACTGAAAAAGGTGCTTTATGGTTAAATCCTGATAAAACTTCTCCTTATGAATTTTATCAATATTGGAGAAATGTTGAAGATGATAGTGTTGAAAATGTTTTAAATATGCTAACATTTTTACCAGTAGAAAAGATAAAGGATTTAACAGCATATAAAGATGAAAGAATAAATGTAGCTAAAAAAGTTGCTGCTTTTGAAATAACTAAATTAATTCATGGAGAAGAAGAAGCAAAAAAAGCAGAAGAAGCTTCAAATGCATTGTTTAATGGTCAAGGTAGTTTAGATAATATGCCTACTGTAAATGTTGAGGCTTATGACATTTCTTTAATTGATGCAATTATTAAAACAGGAATTGCACCTTCTAAAGGTCAAGCAAGAACTTTAATTTCTCAAGGTGGTATTTCATTAAATGATGAAAAAATTACTGATGTTAATTATGTTTTATCAGCAGATGATTTTAAAGAAGGCTATGCTATTTTGAAAAAAGGTAAAAAAGTTTTCTATAAATTAAACAGGGATTAAGGGACGGTCTTCAAAATCCCTGTTTTCATTTTTTTCTCTATGTATTATTGCTATTAAAAATAGTATAAAAATTTATGAATTTCGAATGTGAATGAAATCATTTTAGAAAATATTAAGTTGCACAATAGGAGAATCTCAAACTTGCTTTGAGAGGTGCCTATTGTGTGACTTTAAATTTTCTTAATGATGTAATGTTAGCCGAGAAATGATATAAATTTTTATACTATTTTTAATCATAAATTATACATAAGAAAAACGGGAATTTTGAGGACCATCCCTTAATCCCTCCCCTAATCCCTATCTGCTTCTTTGTACTATTTCTACTATGTCTGCAATATATTCTCCTATTATTGGTATGTTTAGTGTTACTATTTTTTGTAATATTATTACTAGTATTGCTGTTATTATTGTTACTCCTATACCTATTCCCACTCCTCTAAAAATCCCTGCAAAGAGATTCCTCTTAAACATTTCTTTTTTATTTCCTAATAAATAACTAAGTTCAACAAAATTCCCTTCTTGTAACACTTTATTTAATTGTTCAATTGATTTTTCTAATAAATTATATTCTTTCTTTTTTATAAACATAAAAACCACCTTTAATATCTCTTATATTATGGTGGTTTTTTTATCAATTTTTATACACTTTATTGTACTACATTATTTCCAATTGTAACATTTTCTATTGTATTAGTATTATTAGCATTATTTGTTGTATTTTCTAATTCTTCTTGTTTTCTATCTTCTTCTTCTTTTAATTCTTTTAATGAATTAATTAATTCTTGCAATCTATTCAAGTCACTGCCCATTAATTCCCAATCATTGCCATTATTTGATTCTGTTAAATTGTCATTTGCTTTTATTATTGCATCAATTAATCCATCTATATCCTCTGTATTTTCTACTTCTATATCAACAGCATATTGAGAAAGTAGGTTTTGCAATGCTCCTGTTAAAGAATCTCCTATTGCTACTTTATTTCCAGATGCTACTACAACCTTTTTCAATAATGGTACTTCTGACTCATTTAACAATGTTTGATATATTGGTTCAACATATAGTAAAGTGTTATTTATTGGAACTATTATCATTTCTTTTGTTAGCCTTGTTCCTGTTGTATTAAGTGCTTCAAGCTCTGCTGATATTGCAGCATCTTCTTCTATTTGCTTATCTAATTGCATTGGTCCAACTATATTACTATCTGCTGAGAATTTTTGTAATGTTAATTTATTTGTACTACCATCTACTGTTCCTATTAAATATGAAATTATATTTTGTTTTTCATTTGGTGTATATATTTGTACTAATCCTAATTTTTCATTTCCATTATCATCTACCATTGTATAATATGATTCCATATATGTTCCTGTTGATCTACTATTTCTTACAGTATTATATTTTGCTATATCCCATAAGTCATCTGCTCTATATAATACGTCTGGTTTTACATTATGATATACTTTTAATACTTCTGCTTGTACATCATATAGGAATTGTGGATATACTAAATGTTCTTGTATATCTTGTGGTATTTCTTCTTCTAAGTCTACAAATAGTGTTGGATAGATATTTCTATAAGCCATTGCAATTGGATCTGTCCTATCTGTTATATAATATGATATTGTTCCATCATAGCTGTCTACTAATACTTTTACAGAGTTTCTTATATAATTTATATTTTCATGCATTCCATCATGTTCTATTGTAGTATATTGTGAATATGGATAACTACTTGATACTGTGTATGCATCTATTACCCAAACTATTCTTCCATCATCAGTTATAACTGTGTATGGATTTTCATCATATATTAAATATGGTAATGCTTTTTTTGCTCTTGTAATTACTTGTCTATTTATTAATATTTTGCTATCATCTGTTACTTCATTTGAAAATGCTAATTTTAAATCTCCTTTTGTTATTCCTAAGATTATTCTATCTAAGAAATTTAATTGTAGTCCTGCTTTTCCATCATATGTTGATGTATGTTCTGTTCCATTTTGGTCTGTATAATCATATTCTTGTTTGTTTTTTGCATTTGTTGCAATTATATCATTAGTTTCTAGTCCAAAATATATACGAGGTTGTTCAACATTTATTTTTTCATCACTACCTGATATTTCTTTTTGAACATATTGTACATTTCCTGTTTCTGTACTTTGAGTAGCTGATGCTATAATTGCTCCCATTCCATGTGTATATTCATATGTTTTATTATTATATGTTCTATCTGCACTCTTTATTTCTCTTGGTGATACATATACTGTTTGTGTTTGTCCATTTATTTCATAATTTGCTAAATTTGCATTTCTGTATGAGAAATATCCTGTTTCTGTTTGATTATCTTCTAATGTTGTTAAAACTGTATCTTGTGACATTATTGGTATATTATTAATTATATTTCTATTTTCATCTACTTCTTCTTCTGTTATTGTTCCAGAATTTTCAATATTTCTTTCCTCTATATTAATATTATATGCACTTTTGGTATTATCTATATTTTGCCCTATATATTCTTTTTCTTTATCAATTTCATTTGAGTTTACAAATATTAAATCAAATCCAACCATTACAATAAACATTGCTACTAAATATCCTGGTATTACTGCTAAATTCTTTAATACTTTACTTGTTTTTTCTTGTTTAAATGCTTTAATTGCTCTATATGCAAATATTACTATTATAAATGCAAATATTACATATCCCCATAATTTTATTGTTGCTTCTGTTATACCTGCACCAACAATATCAATATCTTCGTTTACTGTAAGTATTTTTCCTTGCATTATATTTTGTGTATTTAATATTGTAATTAAAGCTATTCCTATTGTAAGTAATATTATATTTCTAGTCAATTTTTTCATGAATAGACTTTGCTTGAACATCTTTCCATCTATTCCATCAAAATACATGTTAAATACTATTACATAGTACAATGCCATATATAGTGATAATCCTATAACTGTGAATATGAAGTAAAGAATAGCTGCTTCTAATACTGGTTTTATAAACATATAATATGAAATGTCTAAATTAAATATTGGGTCTTGTATTCCAAATGATGTATTATTTATTGCAAGCATTATTTTTTGCATAAATACTGCTGATACAATTATGCTTACTATTGCTGATATTACTAATGATAATGATTTATTTGGCAATTTTGGTATTTTTTTGTTTTCTTTTTCAAAAAATGGTGTTAATCCCTTTTTTATTCCTCTATTAGTCATATAAATTATGAAGTATAGTATCACAAAATTTACTGCCATAATTGCATATTTATAAATTAAATTTGTATAAAAAATTGGTGTATATTGTTCTCCTAATTCTTGATATTCTAGATAACTTCCTCTTAATTGTATATAACTTATTACTGCAAATATAGCAAT
>CALXXH010000051.1 GCA_944392635.1 uncultured Clostridia bacterium
ATTTTTTCTTTTCTTACATCTGTTAATTTTTTTGCTAATTTATGAGCCATGTCTATTGCATATGGCATATATTCTTCTGTTTCATTTGATGCATATCCAAACATAATTCCTTGGTCTCCTGCACCTCCAACATCAACTCCCATTGCAATATCTGGACTTTGTTTTGTTATATTTGTATATATTTTACAGTTTTTGTAGTTCATATCTATATTTTCATTATCAAAACCAATTTCTTTTATTTTTTCTCTTACTATTTTTCTAATTGGTAATCTATCTTTTAAAGTTATTTGCCCTGCTATTGTTATTTGATTTCCTGATGCAAATGTTTCTATTGCAACTCTTGCATTTTCATCTCTTTTTATACATTCATCTAATATCATGTCTGATATTGTATCACATAGTTTGTCTGGATGTCCTTCTGTTACGCTTTCTGATGTAAAATAGTATTTGCTCATTTTTTACCCTCTTTTCTTTTTTATTTCTTATGCCCTATATTATTACATTTTTCTATCTATTTGTCAATTTAATAGCATCCTATTTTTACTCCTCTTTTTGGTAAATTGCAAGTTCTATTTCTTTTTGCATATTTTCAATTTTTACATTTTTTTGTTCTCCTGCAAATTCTCCATCAATTGTCCATTTTATACTTTCTTCTGCTTCTATTTCAAAGTTCTTTGCCTGTGTAAATAATATATATTCATTTTTGTGATAATCTTTTTTTAAGAAAGAACTTAATATTTTAAAATATCCAAATATTGTTCTTGGTTTTCTAATGAATATTCCTTCAAAAAGTCCATCATCTAGCTGTATTTCTCCTTTTGCAAACCATTTAAATCCTGCTATTGATTCTGAGTTTGTAATTCCTCCATATATGAATTCATCTTCAATATGTTTATTATCATATCTTAGTTTCATTTTATATGTTGGAATTTTTACTAATTCTTTTATAGCATTTATATAGTATGCAAGTCTCCCATATTTATGTTTTGCTTTTTGAGAAGTTTTATATGATACATCTGTAATTACTCCAAATGCTGCTACATAACAAAAGTATCTATCTTCATTCCACTTGCCTATATCAATTCTTTTTGCTGTTGTTTGTAATAATTTTTTTGTTACAGAGATATCTTTTATTGGTATATCTAATGTTCTTGCTAAATCATTTGTAGTTCCTAGTGGTATAAAACTTAAAGTAACATTTTCTAATTTATTTTCTATCATAGATGTTACTGTTTCATTTAATGTTCCGTCTCCACCACAAACTAAGATTAAATCTTTATTTTCTTTGTTTTCATCTAATATTTGCTTTGCATTTTTTTCTTTTTGTGTTAGTACTATTTCATTTTCCATTCCCTGTTCTTTTATATTTCTTTTTATTTCATCTATATTTTCTTCTATTTTTCCCTTTCCAGAAGTGGGATTTACTATTGTTAATACATTTATACTCAAGCACTTGTCCCTCCTTTAATCGTTTCTAACAAATAACACCTACAAATATTTATATTTGTGGTGTATTTTTCGTTCTTCTTCTTTTGTTTTTTATTATTTTTTGCTACTTTTTTTGTTATTTTTATCTTTAAATAGCTTTCCAAATATGTTTGTATTTTGCTTTTTAGATGTGCCCTTTGAAGTTCTTTTTCTGTTTAATTGTTGCATTATTTCTTTTTCCCAGTCATCATCATCAATTTCTTCTATTATTTTTTCATCATTTTTATTTTTTTTACTTTTTGTTTTATTAGTTTTATGATTTTTTTCTTGTTTTCTGTTTTCATATTCGTCTTCTATGTATTTTTCATTGTATTCTTCTTCATATTCATCATCTTCATAATCATCTTCGTATTCATCATCATATTCATTTTCTTCATAGTCATCTTCGTACTCGTCATCATACTCATCATCTTCATAATCATCGTCGTATTCATCATCTTCATAGTCATCTTCTTCATAGTCATCTTCGTATTCATCATCATATTCATTTTCTTCATAGTCATCTTCGTATTCGTCGTCATCATACTCATCATCTTCATAATCATCGTCGTATTCATCATCATATTTGTTATCTTCAAATATTTTTTCTTCATTTGTAGTTTCTTCAATATCAATTGTGCTTTCTTCTAATTGAAATTCACTTAAGTCCTTTTCAAATTTCTCTGTTATTTCATTTTGAAATACAGTATACACATTTTTAATTCCTTCTATTCTCCAATAGTTAGAATTTATTACTGTTCCCATATTTATTTTGATATTATTTACTTCTTCTTCAAAGTTTCTTTCTTTATCTTCAATATTTTTTAAATATGTTTTGTTATATAATTCTTTGTATGCTTTTTTAGTCGATTTATTAGCAATTTCTCTTAGTATAAGTTCATACAAGTTGTGGATTTGTATCATATCTAATTCAAAGTTTTGACATGCTTCTTCCATTTTTTTCTTATGTACTCGTACACCAGCAATTACTGTCATTCTTTCATAATCTAAAAATCCTATTATATATTCTTTTTCAGCCTCTAAAAATGCTAATTTTACACTAACATCTCTTAAAGCCTTTTGATATTTATTTAGTTTTATATTGTCATTATCTATTTCTGCTAATAATTTTTTCATTTTATCATATATTGTTATATAGTTTTCTGCCTCTTTTTCTGCTATATTTATTCTTGCTTTTATTGCTATTTTTAACACATCTTGATTAAATCCAATTTTTTCATTTCTACCATTTTTGGTCATTGTTTCATTTAATTCTTTTTTAATTGAATCTTTTTCTGAGTTTATAAATTCTTTTATTTTTATAACATCTTTTATATTTATTTGTTGAAATTCTTCTTTCATTTTATTTACATATGCAATGTGATTTTTTTCAGCTATTCTTTTAGCCTTTTCACACTTATTTCTTTCTTTTTGTCTTACAGAAAAATCTGTTAAACATTTAACAAATTCTTTTCTCAATTCAATTAATTTCTCATTATTTTGTTCAATTGAATCCTCTATTTTTATAAATTTACTGTCTAAAACCTCTGCATCTTCACCCAAATCTTCAAATAGTGTACTTCTAGCCTTTTCTAGCTTTTGATTTTCTTCATAAATTTTATTTTGCTTTTTTTGTATTTCTTCTATTCTTTTTGCATTCTCATCAAATTCTTGTATTATTTTTCCTTCTTTTTCAGATAAGATTTGATAATTAGCTATTTCCTCTATTAAACTTTTATAGTTAGAAAAATTCGTTTTCAAATTAAATGGTTTATTAAATTCAAAAATCTTGTCCATATATTTTTCTAATACTATAGCACTTCTTTCATACATGTTAAATCTCATCCTTTCTAATTTGAATTTATCTTGTTAAATAAAATAAATTCCTACATTTTTCTATCATATTATATCGAAAAATGTAGGAAAAGTCCATACTTATTTTGCAAATCTTGTATTTAATTAATTTTTATCTTCGCCGAAAAAAATCTCTGCACATTTTTTTATATCTAATTCAAATATTTTTGTAATAGATATTATTTCTGTTGCATAGAATTCTTGCTTTCCAGATAATTTTTTTGTTAGGGTTTTTATATTGATTCCCATTTCTTTTGCCAATTGTTTTTCAGTCATTTTTTTGGCTTTCATTAATTCTTTTATTTTATTTCCTATTTCTCTAGCTTCCATTTTTTCTCCTTTTTGTTTCCGTTATAGAAACATAATATATCATTTTTAATGATTTGTCAATCTTTTAGCATAATTTTATCATTTTTAATTACTTTAAGTCAATATAACTATTTACAAAATCAGTTTTAAATGTTATACTTGTAGTATATTAATTTTGAATTAGGAGGCTCTAACCTTGGATAATATATTAGCTGAAAGATTTTCTTTTTTAATTAAAAAATCTAATTTAACATATGAACAAGTTGCTCAAGCTTTAGGTTTAAAATCAAAAGGTACAATTTCTAAATATGCAACACGGAAAGATTAGAAAAATCGACCGTGCTATGCTTATAAAAATTGGAAAACTTTTTGATGTTTCTCCAGTTTGGTTACTTGGTTTTACAGATGATATTAATTGTACATTAGGTAAAGAATAATCTTTATTTATTATAGCCATTTTTATTTTATAATCTAAAGACTTAATAGTCAATCTTTAATTATAAAGTAATTTGGCTGTTTTTTTACCTTTTTCCAGTTTTTTCTATATTTTTCTTCCTTTTTTAAATAATGACATTAAATTTCATTTTTTATAAAATTTATTATTTGTTTAGCAAGTATTTCTTCTTTATCTGTATATCCATGATCTGCACCATCAATGTAATTTATGTCTTTTTTAGTATTAGTTATTTTTTCATTTATCATTTCTACTAGTTCATTTGCTTGTTGTAATATCATCTCATTATTATTTCCCCATCTCATCATAATAGGTACATCTATATTATTTAATGCTTCAAATTCGTTATCTTCACTATATCTTGCAAAATTTATTTCTTTATTATCTCTTGCATATCTTAGAAAACCTTTTACACTTATTGGATGAATAAATGCATCTTTTGGCATTAATTCATTTTTTAGGCCTGCTTTTTCTTTTTCTTCTGCAAGATTAATATATGTAGTATATTTATCTCTTAAATATATTTTTAATGTTGATGGTATATCAACTAATGATAATAATATTACTCCTTTTATACATTTTAGTATTTCATCATCATCTTGTTTTAATTCATTATATGTATATACAATTTTAGTGCAACCTAAACTATGCCCTTGCATATATATTTCATCATATCCCATTTCTTTTAATTTTAATATTGCACCAACAATATCTTCATATCCTTCTAAAACATCTTCATATGTAGTTCCACCTAAGAATTTTTCTTTTTTATCTGCTATTTTTCTTCTAATATATTTTACAAGTTCACTTCCTCTATTATTAAAACAAAAATAGTCTATTCCATTTTCATTTGCTTTATTTGCTATAATTTCATCTCTTTTCTTAAAACAGTTACTACTCATTCCATGTACTGCTAATATGATTTTTGAAGTATCTTTTATTTTATTTTTGTATATAAATCCATTTAATTGTATTCCATCTGTTGCTAAAAAATCTACTTTTTTCATATCTTTTCGCCTCTTTTGAAAAAAATTTAAAAGAGTAAATCTGTAAGCCGGGTTCTGTCTTTTAAAATAGTCATTTATCTAGGATAGACATCACTGCCTACCTCAAGCCACGCAATTCAAGAAGGTACCGAGCAGGCTTAATCTTCTTTATTAGGTGTTGCTCCGGATGGGGTTTACACTGACCCGCCATGTCACCATAGCAGCGGTGAGCTCTTACCTCGCCTTTTCACCCTTACCTCGTCAAAACAAACTCCATTATATTTAAGTTTGAGCAAGCTCAACTTAAACTATAATTACGTTGTTTTTCCTCTTTCCCACAAAGCTAGCTTTGCGGGAACCCTTATCTACAGAGGCGGTTATTTTCTGTTGCACTTTCCTTAAGGTCACCCTCACTAGACGTTATCTAGCATCCTTGCTCTATGGAGCCCGGACTTTCCTCTCGTAATTCCTTTCGAAAATTTACCAGCGACTATTCAATTTACTCTTTTTTGATTATATCACAAACTATTTAATTCTTCTAGTAAATATTTATATTTTATCAAAAAAACTGATACATCTTGCAAATTTACTGCATTTTGTAATTCATTTATTAATACATATCCTTTATTTATTATATATTGATTTTGAGCATTTATATTTGTATCTGTTAATAGCTTTGAATAACTATTAATTGCATTTTTTGTATCATTTGCTATTTCATCCCAATTTCCAGTATCTAATTTTGAATATGCTTTAAATATATTTTGCTTTACTTCAACTAATATTTTATATGTTTCTTCTCCTTGTATTTTTTGTGTAATTGTTGTTAAAGTATCATATAATGTGGACATTTGGCTAAGTGTATTTTCTTTGTTTTCATCTTTAATTGCTATTGCTAGATTGTCTAACTGACTATTAAATGCTAGTATTTCTTCTTGCGTTATATTGATTTGAAGTAAGTCTAATGTTATAGTAGATACAGAACTATATAGATTTTCTATCTCTCCTTTTATATAGTCCCAATTTATATCTTCTTTATTTGTTAATACTCCACTTATTTCTAATTCGAATTTTTTATTATCTTGCTCACTATTTGAACTACTACCACTATCTCCACTATTACTTGATCCTTCTCCAGATGATGTTCCTCCTTTGCCACCACCTGAACCACTACTAGAAGAACTTTCTCCACTTGAACTTTGCGTAGTTTCTTTTGATATTTCTCCAATTGATATGTTATAGTTTCTAGATTCAATTTTATTCATCTCATTAAATAACTCTACTAGTTTTGATTCTATATATTTTATTTCACTAAATGCTTTTTGATTTTGGTTATTGCCATCATCTTTACTTGCATTTGAATATATTACAAAGCCTAGTATTAAGACTATTAATATCAAAATTATATATGCTATTCTTTTTAAATTTTTCAAATTCTCTTCCTCCATATTTTTATTTTTAAATTTTACTTAATAATTATATTTTGATATTTTTATTATTTCCTTTTTTCTTTCAATTTATTCCCTGTATAAATTTAATATATTTTTTTATACTAATATTATATGAATTTTTGAATTTTAAGGAGTTTGTAATGTCTGCTATTGTTCATTTAACAAGTAATAAAAAAGGTGAATTAGAAAAATTTTTAAGTAGCTTTTATAACACTTCTTTTAGTCTTTTTGATGATTTAAAATGGGAAAAAAAGTACGCAAATCCTGTTGAAATAGCAGAGATTATTGGTACTTTTATTGACAATTGTGATGATTTTGACATTCATATTTGGATTAGTATTGATAAAAATGTTTTTATTCATGTTGATGAAAAAAATGCAGATGATATTATTAAATATTTGTATGAGAGGTTTCCGTATTAAATGTTCAAAAAATGGAAAAAGTGACATAGCATTTACCACTACATCACTATTTTTCCATTATTTATTTTTTGTAATATTTCTATCATTTTACTAAAACTCATTTTATCACCACTTTTTTATAAAATTTTCATGTCATTTTTTGTGCTTCAAAAAGCACAAAAAATGACACGTTAGTGGCGCCACGTTAGTGGGATTTTTCCTAATTCAGGCAAAACCATTTTCAATGTTTTTGCTTGAATTCTTGAAAAATCCCTTCTTAACGTCTAAAGTCGTTAAGACTTTTATTCTAATTTCACTTTTAAAATTAACTTGTCAGTATATTTTGATTTTTATGTTCTAGCATTCAGCTTTACAACAAATATAAAGTGACACGGAAACCGATGTAAGAATCGCTGTAAGAGGGATAGCTGATGTTGCTACGGTAAGAAGCCGGAGTGTGAGAGCCTGAACCGGTGTAATAGCCTCCTCGATAAACTCGATACTCAGTGATGTAGGACTCCATTGTCCATTCATATACATTTCCTGCTAGATCATATATTTTATTAACTTCATAATCTGTACTTGAACCTGTTTGTGCTATATTTCCTTTCCAAGGGTTTGTATTTTCATCTTCATTATAATTTCCTTGTCCTGTTGATATTTTTGCAAAATCATCATATTCTGGGTCTATCCATGATAACGCTCTATCCCATTGCACTCCATAACATAATGTACTTTTTACTGTTGTATATCCATTTTCTTCATCAAAATTTCTTGCAAGCTCTATTGCTCCATCTTGTGTATTCTCTGTTGGTTCTTCTTCATTCATTGTTTTATTTTTTGACCATGGTACACTATTATATACATATACTCCTTTTTGTACTACTACTTTTTCAGGATTATCCTTGTCTTTTCCTGCTTCATATCTTCCTATATAAAATCCTTCGTTTCTTTCTACACTATCATACATATCTTGTGCCTCTTGTACTGTTGTGCTACTTTCTGCTAGTCCTGTAGTTGCACCAGATATATTTACATTACTACCTTCTGCATTTACTTCTCCATAATTTGTCATTGTTTGCTCTTTTCCATTATTATAATAACTTGTCCTTCTTACAAATTCTGTATCAAAGTTTTCTTGACTTACTGGCACCCATACAAATTGATTTTCTTCATTATCTTCTATTACTATTCCATCAGCTATTGTATTTCCACTATCTTGTGCTATTTGAAATCCTGCTGGCACTGTTACTGTACCATCTGTTACTGTTACTTCTGTATTTGTATCTTTATTTAACATATCATCACTTTTTGCTTCCTCTAATGTCGTTCCTGTTTGTGGTGGATTATCATTTTTATCTCCTACTGTAACATTTCCATTATCTTCTATTGTTACTTCATATCCATCTACTATTACTGTTGCTGGTAATCCTGCTATTGGAAGTCCTGATGTTAATCCTTCTACATTTTCTAGATTTTCATTTAACCTAGTATAGTCTATATTTCCATCTTCTCCATAACTTCCTAATACTTCTACTGCTACTTTCTCTCTTGCTGTCTCTTTTGCTGTATTTTCTCTTGCATCATCTGCTCTTGTTAATATTCCATTTTCTCCTGTTAATGTTGCTATGCTTACAGCAGCAAGTATTAGCAAAACTACGATGTTTAGTATGTTATCGATGGTTAGGCTGTAGAAAATCAGACTGGAATAAATCACTAGACCAGCCTGACCATCTAT
>CALXXH010000052.1 GCA_944392635.1 uncultured Clostridia bacterium
CTCTTAAATCCAATTCATTTCTTTTTTCTTCTCTAATTTTATGTATTTCCTTTAAAGACTTCATACTTTCCTCCTTTATGTCCTATTGGAATATTTCCATTTAGACACATCATTCTATTCTTCCATTAATTTATCTAAAACTTCATCCAACTTTTTTACTGTTGCTTTTCCATAAACTTCTCCATTGACAGTAAATACTGGTGCTAATCCACATGCACCAACACATCTTGTTTGGTCAATTGAAAATTTACCATCTTTTGTTGTTTCTCCTGGTCCAATACATAACCTTTCTGTTAGTCTGTCCATTATTTTTTGTGAACCTTTAACAAAACATGCTGTTCCTAAACATACTGATATGCTATATTTTCCTTTTGGTTTTAGTGTAAATCTTGAATAAAATGTAACTACTCCATAAATTTCTGCCATTGGAATTGATAAAAATTCTGATAAAACTTTTTGGGCTTCTTTAGGTATATATCCATAATGTTCTTGTACTTCATTTAACATTTGAATTAAATTATCTTTTTCTGGTTTATATATATTGCATAAATCTTTTAAAAATTCATCTTGTTCTTGCATACTTTTTCCTCCTATAACTAATATATATTAGACTGTTTTTTAAATTATATCAAACTGAAAATTTTAATACAATATTTTTTTGCATTTTTTTGTTTTTTCCTTGACTTTTATGTAAAAAAATGTAAGAATGTATTTATAAGATTATGGGAGGTGTTTTTATGTATTCAAGTTATTATTATGATTATTCTCCATATGCTGATAGTTTTTCTAGTAGTGCTGTTGCAACTGATGGAATTGAAGCTTTAGTTGTTGCATTTTTAGGTATACTTGGAATTATTGTTGCAATAATGATAGTACTATTAGTGCTTCAAATTATTGGTATGTGGAAGGTTTTCACAAAAGCAGGAGAAAAAGGTTGGAAAGCTATAATTCCTTTTTATAACATGGCTATATTATATAAAATTTCAGGTATGTCACCATATTTAGTATTTGTTTACCTTGGTTTATTGATACCTATTGTTAACTTTTTTGTAGCTACTGCAATTGGAATTATATCTTTGTATCAAGTAATCAACTTATCAAAAGGATTTAATAAATCAACAGGATTTACTGTTGCAATTATTGTAGTACCATTTATTGCATACCTAATGCTTGGATTTGGAGATTCAAAATATATAGGTTTTGACAATAATAATGAGGTTTAAGTTTCGTTTATTAATATAATTATATAATAAAAATTTAATTTTAGTTAAGTTTACATTCCAAAGACAAGAAGTTATCTATAAAAGCAGATAACTTCTTGTTTTATGTTTTCTAATTCATTTTAACTTTTCCAATAATTTCATTTATATCATCTATGTTGTGTTTTTTCATATAATCTTCAATACCTTTAACAGTATTAATGCTTGTATATGGATCAATAAAATTTCCTGCTCCAATTGATATTGCAGTTGCACCTACAAGCATAAATTCTATTGCATCATCTCCATTAATAATGCCACCCATTCCTAAAATTGGGATATTTACTGCTTGTGCTACTTGATATACCATTCTAACTGCTACTGGCTTAATTGCTGGTCCTGAAAGTCCTCCTGTGTTATTTGCTAAAACTGGTTTTCTTTTATCTATATCTATTTTCATACCTAAAAGTGTATTTATTAGAGAAACTGCATCTGCTCCTCCATCTTCTACTCCTTTTGCAATTGAAGCTATATCTGTTACATTTGGTGTTAGTTTTACAATTAAAGGTTTATCTAAAACTTTTCTTACTTCACTTGTTACATGTTTTACTCCTTCATATGTGTTACCAAAAGCCATACAACCTTCTTTTACATTTGGACAAGATAAATTAAGTTCTACTCCATCTATATCTAAAGTATTTAATATTCTGCAAAGCTCAACATATTCTTCTACTGTACTACCACATGCATTTACTATTATTGCTGTATCAAATTTTTTTAAAAATGGTAAATCATTTTCAGCAAAATATTCTACTCCTGGATTTTGAAGTCCAATACTATTTAACATTCCACTTGCTGTTTCACATACTCTAGATGGCTTATTTCCACTCTTTGGTTTTAAAGAAGTTCCTTTTGTAATTATTCCACCCAATTTACTTAAATCAAAAAATTCACTAAACTCTCTACCATATCCAAAAGTCCCTGATGCAACTGTAACCGGATTTTTCATTTTAATTCCTGCAAGATTTATTTGTGTATTCATAACATTTCATCTCCTCTCTATATCTCAACATCTTTAGTCTGAAATACTGGTCCACCTTTACATACATGCCAGTATTCAGGTGCATCTTTTGGGCTTTTGGCTGTTTTCACTGCACATCCTAAGCATACACCTAATCCACATGCCATTTTTTCTTCTAAAGATATTTGACAATCAATATTATTTTCATTTGCATATTTTTGTATTGCTTTTAGCATTGGTAGTGGTCCACATGCATATATACATTCATATTTTTCGTTTTCCATATCTTTAATTAGATAATCTATTGCAAATCCTTTTTCTTTATATGTTCCATCATCTGTTGTGATAGTTAAATTATCTGTAACTTCTTCAAATTCTTTTTCAAGCATAACAAAGTTTTTATTCCTGAAGCCTAAATAGCAATTTACCTTTACATCATTTTGTTTTGCTTCTTTTGATAATTCATATAAAGGAAATATTCCTATTCCTCCACCAATTACAGCTATATTTTTATACTTTTCAAATTTAAATGTTCCATGCCCTAAAGGCCCTATTATATCAATATCTGTTCCTTCTTCTTTTTTTGATAGAATTTCAGTTCCTTTTCCTTTTACTTGGAATATGAATTCTAAAATCCCATTTTCTTTATCTAAATTATATATGCTAATTGGTCTTCTTAAAAAAGGATCAATTCCTTCTGTTACTCTTATTTCTATAAAGTTACCTGGTTTTGCAGTTTCTACTATTTCTGGTGCTTTTACACTGAATTTATATATATCTTTTATAATTTCTTCTTTTTTAATCAATTTTGCATGTACTTGCTTTGGCATTTTGTTTTTCCTCCTTTTTGATATGAATTTTATTGATATATTAAAAGTTAAATTCTTTCTAGGTCTTCTTTCATTCTTAATGCTTCTTGTCTTGTTGCTTTTGCATAGTCTTTTTCTTCAAATTTGTCTTTCCATAAATCTGCTTTATATGCATACATTAAACTTCTTGAAGCATTTACTATTCCACCTAGTCCATTTTCATCAAATCCTAAAGCAATGTCTTCTACTTTTCCTCCTTGTGCTCCATATCCTGGGATTAGGAAATATGTATGTGGGGCTATTTTTCTTATTTCTTCTAATTGTTTTGGATAAGTTGCTCCAACAACTGCTGCTACACTACTATATCCATTTTCTCCTCTTAAATCTTTTCCCCATTCTTCTACTAATTTTGCAACTTTGATATATACTTCTTCTCCATTTTCTAATTTAATATCTTGTAATTCTCCTGATGAAGGATTTGAAGTTTTAACTAATACAAATATTCCTTTGTCATATTTTTTACAATCCTCTATAAATGGTTTAACACAGTCTGTTCCCATATATGGGTTTACTGTTACAAAGTCTACATTAAATATACTTTCTTCTTTATCTCCTATCATACTTTTTCCTAAAAACGCATTTGAATAAGCTTTAGCTGTTGAGCCAATATCTCCTCTTTTGATATCTGCAATTACAACCATTCCTTTTTCTTTTGCATATTTACATGTTTCTTCAAATATTTTCATTCCAGGTATACCATACATTTCATAAAAAGCTATATTTACTTTTACAGCAGGTATAATTTCACATGTATTATCTATTAATTCTTTATTAAATTCTAATATAGCCTTTGATATATCTTCTAATGTTTTTCCATATTTATTTTTCACACATTCTGGTAGCATTTCATACTTTGGGTCTAATCCAATTACAGTCTTATTTTTTGTTTCATTTATTTTGCTTATTAATTTATCAATTGCATTCAATTTTATTTCTCCCTTCTATTTTTTAATTGTTATCTTGATATACAACTTTTCCATTTACTATTGTGTATTTTACTTTTCCTTTTAATTTTTTCCCTATAAATGGACTGTTCTTAGATTTTGATACTATCATTTCTTTTGTGTATACATATTCTTCATTTGGGTCAAATACAGTAATATCTGCCATTTTTCCAGTTTCTAATGTTCCTCTTTCATTATCTATATGTAATAGTTTTGAAGGTGTATATGATGTTAATCTTACTAAATTTAGATAATCAATATGTCCTGCATCTACTAGATTCATTATTTCTGCAGGCAATGCTGTTTCAAATCCTATTATTCCATTTGGTGCTTTTGCAAGTTCTACATTTTTTTCTTCTTCTGCATGTGGGGCATGGTCTGTTATTATACAATCTATTGTTCCTTCTTTTAATCCTTCAATTATTGCTTGTCTATCCTTTTCTTCTCTTAGTGGTGGGTTCATTTTTGCATTTGTTCCTGATTTTAATACTTCATCTACTGTGAATGTAAAATAGTGTGGACATGTTTCACATGTTATTTTTACACCTCTTTTTTTAGCATCTCTTATCATATTTTTACTTGTTTTTGTACTTATATGACATATATGCCCTCTTACATTATTTGTTTCTGCAATTACAATTTCTCTTGCTGCCATTATTTCCTCTGCTTCTGGTAATACCCCTTCAACTCCTAACTCATCTGCTACTTTTCCTGCATTTATTGCACCTTTTGCAACTGATTTTTCTTCACAATGTGATGCTACAAATGTTCCAAGCTTATCTGCTTCAATCATTGCTTCTCTCATCATCTTACTATTTACAACTGGCATTCCATCATCTGAAAAAGCAATAGCTCCTGCATTTCTTAGTTCTTCAAAGTTAACTATTTCTTCTCCTTTTTCTCCTTTAGATACTGATACATATGGTAATATATTGCATAAATTTACTCTTTTTGCTTCTTCAATTATTTTTTGCAAAATAATAGCGCTATCTGGGGTTGGTTTTGTATTTGGCATTGGACAAATTGTAGTAAAACCTCCTGCAACAGCGCTTTTACTACCTGTTTCGATTGTTTCCTTGTGTTCAAATCCAGGTTCTCTTAAGTGACAATGGATATCAATCATTCCAGGCATAATATATAAATTTGAGCAGTCAATTGTTTCATCTGTATTTTCTAAAATATTATCTGCGATTTCCTTTATTTTTTCATCTTCAATTAATATGTCTTTTATTGCAAATGTGTTTGTTTTGTAATCAATTACAGTTCCACCTTTTAATAATGTTTTCATATTTACCTCCTCTTATTTTTTCTTAATATTATCATTTTATACTATTTTTTTCAATAGTTTTCATTTTTTAATGTAATATTCATTTTAATTTATTAATAATTATGTATTAATAAATTATTAGGAGGTTATACATGACTTTTGAAGAGGCACAAAAAACTTTAAACACTGTTGATAAAATACCTTATCCTAAATTGCAAAATGTATTAAAAAATCCTGTATATGCTCAAAAACTATATAATGAATTTTCTGGAAATATGGGTGAATTAACTACTATACTTCAATATACTTATGAACATATTAATAAAGAATTAGGAAATACTATTAGCAATATTATTTTATCTATTTCAATTGTTGAAATGAAACATTTAAATATGATTGGCAAACTTATTCAAATGCTTGGTTTACCACCATATTATATAGATTCAAGCTTAAAGCCTTGGAACATTGATAGTATTAAATATGATACAGGAAATGTTAAAGAAACTTTGCAGTATAACATTTATTTAGAAAGAGAAGCAATTAAAGGATATAAAAGGGCTATTATGGGAACTAGAAATGCAAGTATTCAAAGACTTTTTAATAGGATTATTTTAGATGAAAGGACTCATATAGATATTTTTACAAAATTAATTAATGAAAATTTAGAGGAATAGAACAAAAATTATATTTTCTATAACTTAAAAAACTGTTTCCTAATATATAGGAAAACAGTTTTTTATGCTAAACCATATTTTTTCTTAAATTTATCTGCTCTACCACCAACTGTTTCTTGTCTTAAGTTTCCTGTCCAGAATGGATGGCATTTAGAACATACGTCTACTTTTAAATCTTTTTTTGTTGATCCAACTTCTAATACATTTCCACATGCACATGTAATTGTTGTTTGGTTATAATTTGGATGTATTCCTTCTTTCATTTCAAGTTCACCTCTTTCTCGTATTTAATAACATGACTGTTTTTTATCATAACATATTTTAATTATTTTTTCAAGTACTATTGAAGATATTTTTACTTTAACTTTTAAGGTTTTACTCTTGTGATGTTTGCTGTTCTTGATTTTCTTGCATATATGTTGCAGAATAAATCATTTCTTTATTTAGTGATAATTTATGTACTAATTTATTCATTATATTAAAAACACATGCAATTATTAAAATTAGCATACCTATTTTTTTCCAATATTTCGCAAACATAATTATCTTCCTTTCCTTATATAGTACATATTAATTATACTTTTATTTTGCTAAATTGTCAATATTTTTTGAGTTTTATTCATAAACTTAAATGGTGATACATTTGAGAAAAGCAAAGATATTTTTAATTAATGGTTTTATTTTAACTATAACAACTCTACTTATGCGTGGAATAGGTATGGTTTTTAATATATATATTTCTAATAAAGTTGGAACAGAAGCAATTGGAACTTTTAGCTTAATCATGTCTATATATACATTTGCAATTACTATTGCAACTTCTGGTATTGGCATTGCTTGTACATATATAGTTTCAGAGCAATTTGCAAAAAAAGATTATATAACAGGTATTAATGCAACTAAAACATGTATATGGTTTTCTATTTTACTTAGTATTGCTTCAGCTTTTATAATTTTTCTAATTGCTCCTATAGTATCAGTTCATTTTCTAAAAGCCACTGTTTCAAGCACACCTATTTATATTATTGGACTAGGTCTTCCTTTTATTGCTATTTCTTCTGTTATAAATGGATATTTTACATCTGTTGGTAAGTCATATAAAGGTGCTATATCTCAAAGTGTAGAAATGTTTGTAAAAATAATTGCTACATTGATTTTGCTACATTTTAATATTTCTAAAGGTATAGAATATATTTGCATATCTTTAATTTTAGGAGATGTGATTTCAGAAGCTTTTTCATTTAGTTTGAACTTACTTTTCTATTTTATTGATATAAGAAAATATATTAACAAAAGGTCTACTTCTTTTGAAATGAAAAGAAAAATTCTTTCTATTTCATTTCCTATTGCTATAACTTCATATATAAAGTCTGGACTTTCTTCATTAAAACAATTTCTTATTCCTATTAGATTAGAAATGTCTGGTCTTGCATATTCTATGGCTGTTTCACAATATGGTTTGATTAATGGAATGGTTTTACCTGTTTTGTTATTTGCAAATGTATTTTTTGCATCTTTTAGTAGTTTACTTGTGCCTGAATTTTCTAGATTATTAGCTAGCAAGTACTACAAAAGAATGAAAGATGTTTGTAACAAAATTTTTAAAGCTGCCTCTATTTTTTGTATATGTGTTTCTGGTATATTTTTCTTTTTTGCAAATGAATTAAGTCTTACTATATATCAAAGCCTAGAAGCAGCACCTATGATCAAGTTACTTGCTCCTTTAGTTTTCTTTATGTATGTTGATAATATAATTGATAATATTTTAAAAGGAATTAATGAACAAACTAATGTAATGTTTTGTAATATATTAGATTTAGGAGTTACAATTGCAATTATATATTTCGTTGTGCCATATTTAGGTATTTCTGGTTATATATTAAGTATTTTTGTAAGTGAACTCCTTAATTTTACTGTTAGTATATTACAATTAAAATCTAAAATAAAGTATTATATTAATCCTTTTAAATTTATTATTTTTCCTTTAATCGCTTGTTTTATATCATATATAATAACTTGCATTATACCTTTTAATATATCATCTATTTTAATTGAAACTGTTTTTAAAATTAGTATTTTTGTTTTAATTTATGTTGTTATAGTTCAACTAAAAATACGCTTTTTACATAATTTAAGAGAAAGATTTTAATATTAAATACTAAAACTGCAAGAACTAAAAAAATATAAAAACTTAGATATTGGTAATTTCGACTCATATCTAAGTTTAAATTTTGTATTTATAATTTTTCTATTTCTTCTTTGCTTAAATTGGTTATTTCAATTATTTCTTCTATCGTATATCCTCGTTCTTTCATTTTCTTAGCATTTTCCTTATTTTTTTGTACAAGTCCTTCTTCCATTCCTTTTACATGTCCTTCTTTTATACCTTCTTTAAGCCCTTCTTCATAATAGCCTTCTTTTAAAGATTTTTCATCTCGTATTGCCTTTTCTCTTAATTCTGCTAATATCCTTAATTCTTCATCTGCACTTAAGGTATTTAATTTCTCTTTTGCTTGTTTTATATTTTCATTTCTTTCCATATAACCTGTCACCTCTTTACTTTCTGGATTTTCTAAAAAACTTAACCATTCTAATAGTTTTTCTTC
>CALXXH010000053.1 GCA_944392635.1 uncultured Clostridia bacterium
TCTCCTATTTCTTCAGTTGGTAGATATCCTGCTTTTGCTGATATTACATCTGGTAATCTGTTTACTACACTTGCACATGTTAATTCTACTGTTGACGGTCTATTTATTATTAATGTTGTTGTTGGCTCGCCCTCTATTGTCCATTCATTTTTGTCAAAATCTTCTTTTGAATATACTTTTCCTATACATTGAGTTTCTAATGTTATTCCTTCTTCAGTTTCTGTTGTAACTACTGCACTCATTCCTGTAGCATCTCCAGCTTTTACAGTCATTCCTAATGTTGAAGAATATATATCTTCTTTATATGTTTGTGGAATTGTTTTTTGTGTTTGTGATTTTACTGTTAATCCTAATTTTGCACATAACCAGCCATTTACATTCCACATATATGATGGTAAATATTCTCCTTTATTAATTATCTCTTGTCTTTCTTCATCTGTTATTCTATCAACAGATGCTACTTGTTTATCAAATTCATCTAATGTTAATCCTGCACCATGTGCCTTTGCAAGTGCAATCCCATAATCTTCAACATTATAGCTTGAACTCCCCTTTATTTTCTTTATTGTTTGTGTTGAACCTGCCAAGCTAGATATTAGTTGTCCCCAATAAATATCTTGATAACCACTTCCTGTTATTGTACATCCTGTTTGTTTTGCCATTTCATCTATTTTCTTTGTTGCCACTGGATTTGAATTTGCAGGATAAAATGCTTCTTCACATGTTGTAATTGCATTTACTCCAAGTTTTGCACATAGCATCAAAGCATCTTCCACATCTTTAAATAAACTCATTGTTGTTACTATTGCAATATCTGGTTTTGTTTCTTTCATCATTTTTTCTGCTTCTTCTAATGCTACTACCTTTACACCTTTATTTTCTGTCCCCATTATTTCTCCAATGTCTTTACCTATTACATCTGGATTCACGTCAATTGCCCCTACTATTTCTCCACCTTTTTCATAAACATATCTCATTGTGTACACACTCATTTTTCCAGTTCCATACTGAACTACTTTCATTTTTTCACTCATTCTAAATTCCTCCATTCTGGTAATATTATACCAATTTACTCTGTATAAATTATACACAATATTTGGATATTTTATACAAATTCTAATATATAATATTTGCACTCTTTTAATCATATTAAAATCTCTCTTAAGACATTTGCACATCTTTTTGATGCAAATTTTATATTATTATCATAAACCTTTACATTGTCA
Source organism: uncultured Clostridia bacterium (assembly GCA_944392635.1). GTDB lineage: Bacteria > Bacillota > Clostridia > TANB77 > CAG-508 > CAG-269. The sequence goes on from CALXXH010000053.1 coordinate 1,227, forward strand.
CCATTTGGACTGTCTGAAATACTCCTAATTGCAATAAACGGTTTTTCATTTAAATAGCAAACTTGTCCTATTGCTGCACATTCCATATCAACAACATCTGCATTAAATTTTGCCCTTATCTTATCTTTCATCCAAGGCTCTGTACAAAATATATCTCCTGTTGCTACAATTCCCATTTTTATTTTATAATTTCTCTCTGGCATATTTTCTAATACTTCACTAAATTCTTCTATTAATCCTGGATCGCATTCCACAAAATCTCCTACACCTGTAATATATCCTTTGCTATGTCCAAAAGCTGTAATATCAAAATCATGTTGGATTACTTTCTTTGCAATTACAACATCACCTATATCTAATAAAGAACTTAATGAACCTGCCACTCCAATGTTTATAACATAATCAATTTTAAAGTGATCAAGCATTACTTGAGTTGCTCTTGCTGCATTTACTTTTCCTACTCCACATTTAATTAAAATACAGTTCTTTCCTTCTATTGTTCCTTTTAAAAATCTTAAGTTATACACCTGCTCTACTATTGCATCTTTCATTAAGTTTATTATTTCTTCTCTTTCCTCGTCCATTGCAACTACTATACCTATTGTTTTCATGCTCATCACCAACCTTTCTTTTACGGCTTAATTATATATCATTTAAGCATATTTTTCAAGCATTGACACATTTTTATTTTTATTGTAATATAATGAAAGTAAATTGAAAGAATTGCATTTAAATTTTAACAAATATTTTTGAAAGGAGGATATGTTTTAGTAGTTATAGCGCCAGGACACAAAGTTTTTGTGTTGACGAGGTCTAGGGTTATCGAAATTTTCGGCGGATGCTCTAGTGGTTTCCTAAAATCAATAGTATTCATACAAAAAATAGTAGTAATACTACAACAAAAATTGAATACATTTAGGTTTTATTTGCATACTTTCAATTCCAATATTATATTTTTAAGGAGGATTAACTTATGTGTGGAATTGTAGGTTACATTGGTACTAAAAAAGCCAGTCCTATACTAATTAATGGGCTTTTAAGATTAGAGTATAGAGGATATGACTCAGCAGGTATTGCTACTATTGAAAAAAATGAAATATCTGTTATGAAAGATAAAGGTAGAGTTAAAAATTTATATAATTTAGATGGAATTGATGATTTAGTTGGAACTATTGGTATTGCTCATACAAGATGGGCAACACATGGTAAACCATCTAAAGAAAATTCTCATCCTCATATTGATAATAGTAAATCTTTTAGTGTTGTACATAATGGAATTATTGAAAATTATCATGAATTAAGAAATTTTCTAGCTGATAATGGATATACTTTCTATTCTCAAACAGATACAGAAATTATACCAAATTTAATCCATTACTATTATTCAAAAGATGATAATAATGATGATTTAAAATTTTTAAGAGCAGTTAGCAATGCATGTAAAGATTTTAAAGGAAGTTTTGCAATTGAAGTAATTTGTAAAGACTATCCAGATAATATGATTGTTGTTAGAAAAGATAGTCCTTTGGTTATTGGAAAAGGTGAAGATGAAAACTATATTTCTTCTGACATCCCAGCTATACTTTCTTTTACAAGAGATTTTTATTTATTAAATGATTTAGAATTTGTGTTATTGTCAAGAAATGATGCAAAATTTTATGATATAGATTTAAAACCAATTGATAAAAACACAAAAACAATTGAATGGAATGCTTCAAGTGCTGAAAAAGATGGTTATGATGACTATATGTTAAAAGAAATATATGAACAACCAACTGCTATTCGTGAAACAATTGGTTCTAAGTTAACTGAGAATAGTAAATGTGATTTTGAAGATTTAGACTTTTCAAAAGCGTATTTAGAAAGTTTAAATAAGATATATATAATTGCATGTGGTACAGCAATGCATGCAGGTTTAGCTGCTAAGAATTCTATTGAAAAACTATGTAAAATACCAACAGAAGTAGATATAGCTTCTGAATTTCGTTATCGTGACCCAATTGTTGATGAAAAAACTTTATGTATTTTCATTTCACAATCTGGTGAAACAGCAGATACAATAGCAGCCTTAAAATTATCAAAAGAAAAAGGAGCAAAAACTCTTGCAATTAGTAATGTTATTGGAAGTTCTATAACAAGAGAAGCTGATTATTCAATATATACACATGCAGGTCCAGAAATAGCTGTTGCATCTACAAAAGCATATACTTCTCAAGTTGTATTATTAGTTTTACTTTCAATATATTTTGCTGGATTATTAGGAATTGATAATAGTGAAATTAAAGAACTAAAAAAAGAAATTCTTGAATTACCTAAGAAAATAGAAGAAACTTTGAAAACTTCTCAAATAGTTAAAGATTTTTCTAAAGAAGTTTATCAAGAAAAAGATATATTCTTCTTAGGTCGTGGAATTGATGAAACAGTAGCAAAAGAAGGTTCTTTGAAATTAAAAGAAATTTCATATATCCACTCAGAAAGTTATGCAGCTGGTGAATTAAAACATGGACCAATTGCATTAATTGAAAATGGTGTTACTGTTGTAAGTATAATGACAGATCCTAAATTAGTTGAAAAAACTATTAGTAATATTCAAGAAGTTGTAACTCGTGGAGCTAAAACTTTAATTATTACTAACCAAGATATAGATGATAGTAGATTTGATATGGTTATCCATATCCCAAGTACTAGTCCATTTATCTCTCCTATCCTTTCAATTATACCTTTACAATTATTTTCTTACTATATTTCAAAAGAAAAAGGATTAGATGTTGATAAACCTAGAAATCTTGCAAAATCTGTTACAGTAGAATAGAAAAATCCCTTAAGTGGTATAAGCATCACTTAAGGGATTTTTTCATCCTATTAAAAGCTTAACAACTATTAAACACACAACACCTGGAAGTCCTAAAAGACCAATTAAAATACTTGTAAAAATATTTAATCCTATATGAAAGCCAAAATTAGCACCAATTAAATTAATTAAAAAAATCACTACTCCACCTAAAATAGAATTAAATACTAATTTTAAAATCTTTTTTATTGGTACAATAAATATCCTTCCAAAAATAAATAAAAAACAAATACATGCTAAATATGCAATAAGATTTCCATCCATTTTGCTATCCTCCAACTAAAAACTTGAAAATTCTTATTACATTTCTATGTTAATTCTTGGACAAATATTACTAACCTACTTCTTCTCCTTCTTCCCATAAAGAAAATTTAATATCATTAATCATATCAACTTCTATTCCCTTTGATTTAGCTATTTTTATCAAATAATTAAGTTTTGCTTGATTTGCTTTTATTTGATAAGTATAATAATCTACTAAATCTTCTTTTGCAAATTCAAAATTACTATTTGCAGCTTTCAATTCCTCTCTTGTTTTAATAATAGTTCTAATTAACTCAATTTCTTTTTCAATTTCACTTTTCTCTACAATTTTGCCTTCTCTTATATAAAATTCATTTTGCATAAAATCACCATTTCTTTCATATTTTACAATTTATTATATTCATTTTTTTATAAAATATGTAAAACCCCTTGTTTTTTTCGCCATTTTGTAGGATAATATATATGTATGATTATATTTTTAGAAAGGATATTCTCATGAAATATATAGATAAATTTTTGAAGAAATTAAATACAGATAGAAACACATTTGCAACATATATATTAACACTTGTAACAGTATATCTAGCAGTTGATAGAATTGTAGAAATGTTACTTATGATATTTACTGGTGTTTCATATTCATATTGGGGACCTGTTGCATATACATTTGCTTTAGCATGTCCAATGCTTGCATATGCATTTTCTCCTCAATCTAAATTTGCAAAAACCAAACCTCAAAAAGTAACACTGTTTTACATCTATGCAATTGGTTTATATATTATAGCAATATCAATGTTCACACAATGGCTAAATATGGGAGCATGGTTACTACTATTATCAGTTCCAAATTATACTGAAATAATTACTGAATTTTCAGACTTAGTAACCCCTGCATTTGTAAGTATTTCTTTATACTTACCACTTGCAACAATATTCCCATTATTCAAGAAACTTTACTTTGGTGTTGCTGATAGTAAAGACAATTCTCGTTCTATTTGGGACTATGGAGGAATAAGCTTAGCAAATAAAAAAGAAGGTCATGGACCATATACTTGTGAAGTATATATATGTACAGATGATGAAACAGGTAAAAAAATTGTAATGCCAGAAAGTTCAAGATTCCAATCACTATTTGTATGTGGTGGTTCTGGTTCAGGAAAAACATCTTTAGTTTATGAGCCACTAATTGCAAAAGATATTGAAAGAAAATTTTTCTTTAGAGAAGCATCAAAAGAAATGGGATTTACAGCTTTAAAGACTAAAATTGCATATTTAAATAAACCATATGACAATGAATATTTAAATAACAACTTTAATTTAAATATGATAACACCTGTTCAAGGTAAAGAAAGTCTTTATAAATCTTATGTTAAAAATATGATTTTATCTTCATCTGGAGGAGAAATAATATACAGAGATTTAGGTTTAACTGTTATGGCTCCAGATTATGAATTAATAAAACACATGACAGATGTATGTAAAAACTTCCATATAGGATATAATATTGTAGACCCAAGTAATAGCACATCTATAGGACTAAATCCATTCGTATATGATGACCCTAACAAGATAGCAATAACAATATCTTCTGTATTAAAAGCTATGTACAATACTAATCATGAAAATGTAGAAGAAGCTTATCGTGAAGATGTGTCTATCCAAGCAATTGAAAATGTATCTATTTTATTAAAAGAAATGTATCCTAGAATGAATGAAGGTAATCTTCCAAATATGGCAGATTTACTAAAAATGTTATCTAATTTTGATTTAATAGAAAAAATGTGTGAAATAATGGCTCATGATGAAGAATTAAAAGAAAAATATGAAATACAACTTACATATTTTAAAAAGAACTTCTATCATGATGCACCAGGAAAAAGCAGTACAGAGAAATATATTTATGTAATTATTAGCCAATTAGATAACTTACTTAGAATTCCTGGAGTAAAAAGTATTTTGTGTAACAGACATGAAAACATAGATTTTGATAAACAACTAAAAAATGGAGATGTTACATTTATTTGTACAAGACGTGGTGATTTAGGTGCTGCTGCTCATAAAGCATTTGGTCTATTCTATTTAGTATCATTGCAAGATGCAGTACTAAGACGTCCTGGAAATGAAAATAATAGAATTCCACATTTCTTGTATATTGATGAATTTGCAGATTTCATTTGTAAAGCTACAGAAGCTATGTTTACAATGTATAGAAAATATAGAGTTGCAACAACAATATCAACTCAAAGTTTATCACAGCTAGAAGGACCAACTTCAAGAGAAAATTATCGTTCAGTAATTTTGGCTAACTGTGCAAGTAAGATATTTACAGGGAATGCTGATTATAACGAAATTGAATGGTGGTCTAAAGAATTTGGAACAAAAAGAGATTGGACATATTCTAATAGTATGGATATGGAAAAAATGGAATATGATAGTAAATATGGTAATGTTAAATGGGAATTTGTTGCTTACTTTAAACCTGGTAAACTTCAAACATTACCACAAAAACGTTGTGCATATAAAATTAGAGGTGGAAATGGAAAACCAATGGTTGGACCTGGTAATTTTGATTATTTATCATCAAAATATAAAGAACCACAAAAAGTTAAAACATATGATTTTGGAAAATATTCTGACAGTGTAACAACAGCAACAGAAGATGATAATGATAGAACTAAGAAAAAATTTAATTTAAAGAATTTGGATTTCATTGATGAAAGAGATGAGTTTAACCCAATTCAAACAGATACAACAGATTCAAAATACTTATTTGATAGTGAAGATGCAATAATTGTTAATTTGAAAAAAGGTAATCCAAATAGTGATAAATAGAAAAAAGATACTATAAATTTTCCTTATAGTATCTTTTTTATTATAATTAATTATTAAAAACTAATTCCTGTTAATCCAATAACTATTCCGGATAATACTCCTATTACATATAATAAAGCTGTAATTTTTAAGTTTTGTTTTATACCTTTATTTGTTTTAAATAATACTGCAAGTCCAATACCAGCCCCAACAAGTAATCCTGAAATCATTGTAGCAGCTGATATAACGTTTTCCAAATACATTTGTGTTAATATAACAGAAGATGCACAGTTTGGAATTAATCCTATTATTCCTGCTATAACTGGACCTAATATTGGTTGATTTCTTAAAAATCCTGCAATTGTATCTTCTCCAATAAAATATATTACTAAATTTATAATAAATGTAATTATAACTATAAATATAAATATATTAACAGTATGTTTTAAAGCTGATTTTATAATACCATTTTCACAATGGCAATGCTCTCTTTCGCATAAATCGACTATTTTTTCTTCTTCTTGTTTTTCTTTTTTTACAAATCTAATAACTATATCAATTATAAATCCTGCTACAACACCAATTAGTAATTTAATTCCTAATATTTTTAATATAGTTGAAATTGGTACTGCTTCTGATATAAATATTGGTAACATTTCATCAGATGTAGATAAATAAACTGCTATTAATGTTCCTAATGTAATTACCCTTGCTGCATAAAGATTAGTTGCAGAAACTGAAAATCCACATTGTGGAACTATTCCAAGTACTCCACCAATTAATGGTCCAAATTTACCTGATTTTTTTATTGTTTCTTTTGTCTTTTCTTTTGTTTTATGTTCTATATATTCCATTAATAAATATGTAAGAAACAAAAATGGTAATAATTTTAT
>CALXXH010000054.1 GCA_944392635.1 uncultured Clostridia bacterium
GCAGATTCAACAAGAATGAAGATAATATTTGCACTAATGGAAAATGAACTATGTGTATGTGATATAGCAAATATTGTACAAACAACACAATCAGCAATATCTCATCAATTACGACTATTAAAACAATCTAAATTAGTTAAATTTAGAAAAGAAGGAAAAGTTGTATATTATAGCCTAGATGATGAGCATATTAGTCAAATCGTAAAGAAGGGGCGTGAACATATTGAAGAACTATAAGGAATTAATAAAAATAGTGATTGCCTTTGTTTTGTTCCTTTTGGCATTAATTGTTAAATTCTCAAATGAATGGATAAATAAAGGTATATATATAATAGCATATCTAATTGTTGGATTAGATATTGTTTTAAAAGCCATTAGAAACATTTTTAAAGGAAAAGTATTTGATGAAAATTTCCTTATGACAATTGCAACAATAGGAGCATTTGCAATAGGAGAATTTCCAGAAGCAGTAGCTGTTATGCTATTTTATCAAGTAGGAGAACTATTCCAAGATTATGCAGTTGATAAATCAAGAAAATCAATTGCAAATCTAATGGATATTAGACCAGATTATGCAAATGTAAAACGTGGTGAAGAAATCTCAAAAATTAATCCAGAAGAAGTAAAAATAGGGGAAACAATAATAGTAAAACCAGGAGAAAAAGTACCATTAGATGGAACTGTAATAAAAGGAACATCAATGCTAGATACATCTAGTTTAACAGGAGAATCTTTGCCAAGAGAAGTAAAAGAAAATGATGATATATTAAGTGGATGTATAAACCAAAATGGATTATTAGAAATTAAAGTTACAAAAGAATTTGGGCAATCAACAGTTAGTAAAATATTAGACTTAGTAGAAAATGCAAGTAGCAAAAAGTCAAAATCTGAAAACTTCATAACTAAATTTGCAAAATATTACACACCAGCTGTTGTAATAATTGCAATACTTCTAGCAGCAATACCTCCATTAGTAATAGAAGGTGCTGAATTTACAGACTGGCTATATAGGGCATTAACATTTTTAGTTGTATCATGTCCATGTGCATTAGTAATATCAATACCATTAGGATTTTTTGGAGGAATAGGTGGAGCATCAAAAAGAGGAATATTAGTTAAAGGAAGTAATTATTTAGAAGCTTTATCAAATACAGAAATAGTAGTATTTGATAAAACAGGAACTTTAACACAAGGAGTATTTGAAGTACAAAAAATAGAACCAAAAGGAATTGGAAAAGAAGAACTTTTAAAATATGTAGCATATGCAGAAAACTATTCAAACCATCCAATAGCATTATCTGTGAAAAAAGCATATGGAAAAGAAATAGATACAAAATTAATATCTAATACAGAAGAATTATCAGGTTTAGGAGTAAATGCAAAAATACAAGATAAAAGTATATTAGTTGGAAATGAAAAACTAATGAAAGAAAAGAATATTGAATATACAAAATGTAATGAAATAGGTACAATTATATATATAGCAATAAATAACAAATTTGCTGGATATATCCTAATTGCAGATAAAATAAAAGAAGATTCAAAAATAGCAATACAAGAATTAAAGAAAAAAGGTATAAGAAAAACAGTAATGCTTACAGGAGATAGAAAAGATGTAGGAGAAGTAGTTAGCAAAGAACTAGGACTAGATGAAGTATATACAGAATTATTACCAGATGGAAAAGTAAAAAAAGTAGAAGAATTAATGAAAACAAAAACCCAAAAAGGAAAGCTGGTATTTGTTGGAGATGGAATAAATGACGCACCAGTACTAGCACTAGCAGATATAGGAATTGCAATGGGAGGACTAGGAGCAGACAGCGCAATAGAAGCAGCAGATATTGCCATTATGACAGATGAACCATCAAGAATAAATGATGCAATGAAAATATCTAAAAAAACAATGAAAATAGTAAAACAAAACATTGTATTTGCTATAGCAATAAAAATACTAGTATTAATACTAAGTGCATTTGGATTATCAACAATGTGGGAAGCAGTATTTGCAGATGTAGGAGTATCAGTAATTGCAATAATAAATTCACTAAGAGCTTTAAAATGAGGATTTAGGGACAGCCCAAAATCCTCTTTCCTTTTTGCCAGTAATGTTTTAAAAGTTAACTATTTACAAAATTTTTCAATAAATCCATCTTTGGCTCTACCTTTACATCCTTTATAAATCTTAGGTTTACCAAACCTATTTAATTCGATAGCAGGATATTTGTGACAAGCATGAGCCAATTTTTGAAATCTTTGAGTTATTTCTGTATTTACTTTTTCCATATAGTTCACTCCCTTACAATAGTAAAAAAGTTTAAAACATTAATATTTAGCTACTGGCAAACTAAATATTAAAGAAAGTTCTATAATATTATAACACAAAACATTGAGTTTAGGTTAAAAAGATGATAAAATCATTTAAGTAAATAAAGAGAAGGTGATATTTTGAAAAAGATTTTAATTGTAGAAGATGATCAAAAACTAAGAAATGAATTAAAAATATATTTAGAGAAGAATGGATATGAAGCATTAACAATAGAAAAATTTGATAATTCAATACAAGACATATTAGATAAAAAAGCAGACTTAATATTATTAGATATCAATTTACCATATTTAGATGGAGAATATATATGTAAAGAAATACGAAAAACTTCAAATGTTCCAATAATAATGGTAACAAGTAGAGATAGTGAATTAGATGAACTAATTAGCTTAAATAATGGAGCAGACCAATATGTAACAAAACCATATAATCTTCAAATACTACTTGCAAAAATAGCAGGACTTCTAAAAAGAACAGAAAATACAGCAATAAATCAAAATAAAATAGACTGCAGAGAATTTATACTAAACATATCAAAAAGTATGATAGAAAAAGAAGAAAAACAAATAGAACTTACAAAAAATGAATTAAAAATACTTCACTTTTTAGTATTAAGAAAAGGCCAAATAGTTTCAAGAGATGAAATAATAAATTACTTATGGGATAGTGAAAGCTTTATAGATGACAATACATTAACAGTAAACATGACAAGGTTAAGAACAAAATTAGAAGAAATAGGATTAAAAGACATTATAGAAACAAAAAGAGGACAAGGATATATATTAAAATAGGAGAAAAATATGAAATTTAGAGATTTTTTAAAAGATAACTTAATAACTTTAATTTTAATAATATTTGCATTAATTACAATTGAAATACTTTTAATGATATATTCATTTGATATATTAATGAAAATATATACACCAATAGCAATACTATTATTATACTTCATTGGTTTGTATATCAGTTATTTAAAAAGGAAAACATATTATAATAATCTATTAAACACATTAGAAGATTTAGACCAAAAGTACTTAATATTTGAATTAGTAAAAGATCCTAGTTTTAGTGATGGGAAAATTTTAAAATATGTGTTAGAAGAAACAGGAAAATCAATGCTTGAAAATGTAAATAAATATAAATATATACAAGAGGATTACAAAGAATATATTGAACTTTGGATACATGAAATAAAAATGCCAATTGCAACAAGTAAAATGATAATAGAAAATAATAAAACAGAAGTAACAGAGAGTATTGATGAAGAATTAAATAAAATAGAAAACTATATAGAACAAGCACTATTTTATGCAAGAAGTAATACTGTTGAAAAAGACTATTATATTAAAAAAGCAAATTTAAAAGAAATTGTAAATAGTTCAATATTAAAAAATAAAGATAGTTTATTGCAAAACAAAATAAATATAGATATACATGATTTAGAAATAGAAGTGTATACAGATAGTAAGTGGTGTACATTTATAATAAACCAAATAATACAGAACTCTATAAAATATAGCAAAGAAGAAGATAAAAAAATAGAAATATATGCAAAAGAGGAAAAAGAAAAAGTAATTTTATATATAAAAGATAATGGTATAGGAATAAAAAAAGGAGAAATAACAAGAGTATTTGAAAAAGGATTTACAGGAGAAAATGGAAGAATAAATGGACGTAAATCAACAGGAATAGGCTTATACCTATGTAAAAAGCTTTGTGATAAGTTAGGACTAGGTTTGGAATTAAATTCGAAAAAAGATATTGGAACAGAAGTAAAAATGATATTTCCAAAAGGAAGTTTCATGGAGATAAAAAATAAATAATCACAAAAACTATTTACAAGTTTATGTAAATGTAGTAAAATGAAATACAGCAATTCTGCAGAAATAAAAAATCTTTTAATTAAAAGGAGGAAAAGACAATGTGCAATGAAAAGATTTTAGGACCATTCGAAGAGAATGAAAGTGAGGAAAGCAAAGGGTATCGGGAAAAAAGAGGTGCATTAAAAGACGCAACAATACAAGTAGAGAAGTTGTTTAAGGAGGCTTCAAAGGAATTAGCAGAAATCATAATGCTAAACCTTAAAAATACCAAAGAAACTTCAAAAAGTATTGAAGAATTAATAAAGTCAGTAGCTGGAAGTAAAGTAACATTTTCAGCATATGACGAGTTTTCAATTCTAGTCATAAGAGGAAATGCTTTTAGGAAACTTTCAACAAACTTCAAGAAAGATGATGAAGATATTCAAAATATTGTTGAAGAAATACGAAGTTTAAGAAAGTTTATAAAATCAAGAGCTATAAGAGTAGAAACTCTTAAAATGGCAAGTAAATTGAAAGATGCACTTGACAATTTGGAAAAAGCTTTTATAGAATTTGCCGAACTTTAAAATCTAATCTTACAAAAATGTAATATTATTGTAAGGAAAAACAATTGCACAAAGAAGCTCCTTTTCGTATAATTAAGGTAACTTAAATACGAAAAGGAGTTGTTTTTTATGAGCAATATATTAGAAGTTAAAAACATAGAAAAATACTATGGAAATAAAACAAATTTAACAAAAGCAATAGACAATATAAGCTTTAACGTAGAAAAAGGAGAATTTGTAGGAATAATGGGAGCATCAGGCTCTGGAAAAACTACATTATTAAACTGTATATCAACAATAGACAAAGTAACAGCAGGAAAAATAATAATTGACGGAAAAGACATTACAAAATTAAAAGGAAACAACATAAACAAATTTAGAAGAGAAGAACTAGGTTTCATATTTCAAGACTTTAACCTATTAGACACATTAACAGCATATGAAAATATAGCCCTAGCTTTAACAATACAAAAAGTAAAACCACATGAAATAGACAAAAGAGTAAAAGAAGTAGCTCAAAAACTTGAAATAACAGATACTTTGAACAAATATCCATACCAACTATCAGGAGGACAAAAACAAAGAGTAGCTTCAAGTAGAGCTATAATAACAAATCCTAAAATGGTACTTGCAGATGAACCAACTCGGAGCTTTAGACTCAAAATCAGCAAGACAATTACTTGAAACATTTGAAAACCTAAATCAAAACTTAGGAGCAACAATATTAATGGTTACACATGATGCATTTACAGCAAGTTATGCAGATAGAATTATATTTATAAAAGATGGAAAAATATTTAATGAATTAATAAAAGGAGAAGATACAAGAAAACAATTCTTTGAAAAAATAATAGAGGTGCAAACACTTCTTGGAGGTGATTTGAACGATGTTATTTAAATTATCGATAAAAAACATAAAAAAGAGTTTTAAAGATTATACAATATACTTCTTAACACTTGTATTAGGTGTAGCAATATTCTATATGTTCAACTCACTAGACAGCCAACAAGCAATGCTTGAAGTATCAAACTCAACAAGAGATTTAATAAAATTAATGATAAGTTTACTTGGGATGGTATCAGTATTTATAGCAATAGTACTTGGATTTCTAATTGTATATGCAAACAATTTCTTAATAAATAGAAGAAAAAGAGAATTTGGTATATACATGACCCTTGGTATGGGAAGAAAACAAATATCAAAAATCATACTAATTGAAACAGTACTAATAGGTATAATATCTTTAATCGTAGGTATATTGATAGGAATATTTGCTTCACAATTCATGTCTATACTAGTTGCAAAACTTTTTGAAGCAGATATGAGCGAATTCAAATTTGTATTTTCAAAAGACGCATGTATAAAGACATGTATATACTTTGCAGTAATGTATTTAGCAGTTATGATATTTAACACAATAACAATATCTAAATACAAATTAATAAACTTATTAACAGCTGTAAAAAGAAATGAAAAAGTAAAAATAAAAAATCCTGTAATATCAATTATAATATTCATTATTTCAGCCATAATACTAGGCTATGCATATTATCTAGTAACAGGAGGAGTATATGAATTAAATACAGCAGACAAAATTTTAAAACCAATAATAATGGGAATAGTAGGAACAATAGGAATATTTTGGTCTTTATCAGGATTTATACTAAGAGTAATCCAAACAAGAAAAAAGATATACTTAAAAGGTACAAATATGTTTGTATTAAGACAACTTAATAACAAGATAAACACAACAGTAATTAGTATGACAGTAATTTGTTTAATGCTATTTATGACAATAAGTGTACTATCTAGTAGCCTATCAATACAAACTTCATTAGACTCAGAACTAGAAGAAATGACACCAGTTGATGTAAACTTATATAAAACAGCAAATTTGCCAGAAAGTCATGAAAATCCATACACAGGAGAAATAGAATATTATACAGAAGAACAAAAAGCAGATTCAAAAATGCCAGTTAGCCATACATTACAAACAAATGGATATGATATGAATAAATTAAAAGATGTTGTAGAAATTCCAATTTATGCAATACCTGAGTGGACTTGGGAATACAGTTTAGGAAATTACTATGAAAAAACAAAAACACAATTCCCAGCACTTGCATATGGCACAACAGAAATGATAGTAAAGGTATCAGATTATAACAAAATTGCTAAATTATATGAGCAAGAACAATATAGCTTAAATGATGATGAATATATTATACTTTGTGATTTTGACAACATGAAAGAAATAAGAAATGAAGCATTAAAAGAAAATTCTAATATAGAAATAAATGGGAAAACATATCACGCAAAATACAGTGAATGCAAAAGTGGATTTATAGAAATATCAACAAGTCATACTAATACTGGTATTATACTAGTTCCAGACAATTTTGAACTAAAAGAAGAGTGGAAAGAAAGACAATTTTTAGTAGCAAACTTCAATTGCGAAACAGAAGAAGAAAAAGAGGAACTGAACAAAGACTTTGCAGATGAAGAGAACAATAGATTATTAGAAAACTTATCAGCTAAAGGTCTTGAACTAGATGGAATGACAAAAATCAGTGTTATAGAAGCAAGTAAAGGATTAACATCAATCATAATATTTATAGCAATATACTTAGGAATAATATTTTTAATTGCAAGTTCAGCGATACTTGCATTAAAACAACTAACAGAAAGCACAGACAATAAACAAAGATATACAACATTAAGAAAAATCGGGTGTAATGAAAAAATGATAAACAAAGCATTATTTACACAAATATTCATATTTTTCATGTTACCATTAACATTTGCGATAATACACTCAATATTTGGAATAAAATTCATATTATCAATACTTGCTGTACTTGCATCACCAGAAGAGTTATTACCATCAATACTAGCAACAACTCTAATTATAGGAATAGTATATGGACTATACTTCTTAGCAACATACCTAGGAAGCAAAAACATCATCAAAGATTAAAAAAAGGGATTAGGGGACGGACCTAAAATCCCTAAAAGCAGGGATTTTAAGGACCGTCCCCTAAATCCCTGTAGAAGGAGGAAAGTATGGAAGAATTCAAAGAAAAAATTCCAATGATTATAGCTACTATAATAGTTATAGCACTGATATTTGGAGCATATTACATTTTATTCGTACACAAAGATATTTACTATACACAAATAGATAATACAAAAATAGAACA
>CALXXH010000055.1 GCA_944392635.1 uncultured Clostridia bacterium
AAGATTTGTTTTGAAGGACCAGAAGAAGAACTAAACAAAACAGAAAATACACAAATAGCAATTTTAACAACAAGTTTAGCAATGCTGGAAGTATTAAAAACAAAAGGAATTGAAGCAGAAGTTGCAACAGGTCTAAGTTTAGGAGAATATGGAGCTTTAATATATGCAGGAATAATATCATTTGAAGATGGAATAAAACTAATCAAAAAAAGAGGATATTATATGGGTAACTTATTACCAAAAGAAGAATATTCAATGGCAGCAGTAATAGGATTAGAAAGCTCAAAAATAGAAGAAATTTGCAAAGGATCACAAGAACAAGGAAAATTTGTAGTACCAGCAAACTACAACTGTAGTTCACAAACAGCAATATCAGGAGAAACAAATGCAATAGATGAAGCAATAGAACTATTAAAACAAGCGGGTTGTAAAAGAGCAATAAAACTAAAAACAAGTGGACCATTCCATACAATAAAATTAGAAGAAGCAAAAAAAGCATATGAAAAAGAATTAGAAAATATAGAATTTAATGTATTACCAGAAAATGAACAAAAAGTAAAAGTAATAAAAAATTTAGATGGAACATATTACAAAAAAGAAGATAATGTAAAAGAAATATTAGCAAACCACATAATTAGTCCAGTAAGATTTGACAAAGCAATACAACTTATGAAAAATGAAGGAATAGAAGAATATATAGAAATAGGACCAGGAAAAGTCCTAACTGGATTCATAAGAAAAGACAACAAAGAAGCAATAGTACATAATATAAACAATTTAGAAACTTTAGAAGAAATTTAGGAGGTAAGTTATGGAAGAAAGAAAAACAGTTTTAGTTACAGGAGCATCAAGAGGAATTGGAAAAGAAGTTGCATTAAAATATGCAGAAAATGGTTATGATGTAGTTATAAACTATGTATCAAGTAAAACAGATATAAAAGCTTTAGAAGATGAGTTCAAAGAAAAAGGAGTAGATTGTCTTATACTAAAAGCAGATGTTTCAAAACAGGAAGAAGTACAAGAACTTGTAGATAAGGCAATAGAAAAGTTTAGAAAAATAGATGTACTTGTAAACAATGCAGGAATTACAAAAGACAATCTATTGATGAGAATGAGTGAAGAAGAATTTGATAAAGTTATAGAAATAAATTTGAAAGGAACATATTTAGTTACTAAAGCAGTTACAAAATATATGATGAAAAAAAGAAGTGGAAGCATTATAAATCTTTCATCAGTAGTAGGAGTTGCAGGAAATGCAGGACAATGTAACTATTCTGCATCAAAAGCAGGAATAATAGGATTTACAAAAAGTATTGCAAAAGAATTAGCATCAAGAAATATTAGAGCAAATGCAGTAGCACCTGGTTTTATTGAAACAGATATGACAGATGTATTACCAGAGAGTGTAAAAGAAACAATACATAATCAAATACCTTTAAAAAGAATGGGAAATGCAAAAGAAGTTGCAGAATTAATATACTTCTTAGGTTCAGAAAAAAGTTCATATATAACAGGGCAAGTAATAAATATTGACGGTGGAATGGTAATGTAAATAGAACAAATCTAGCTTCGCTAGACCTTTTATCTTTTTTAGTATTTATTATATTAATTTAAGGTCTAGCAAGAAGCGTATAAGATTTGTTGTCGCGAAAAATTGCATAGCAATTTTTCTGTGCATCTTTGTTTTTAAGTTATAGGAAATGCAGTTTCCTATAACTTAAAAAGCCCTTGCTTTTATAAAAGCAAAGGCCATGGTATTCTCATGATTCACCAATTTGTACACTAAAACATGTGTTAGAATTGTTAAAATAGGCATTTGAAACTTTGCAGTTTTCATAGCCTAAATCATGAAGAACTCCAGAAATTTTCAATTTCAATGAATCAGTATTTTGTGATAATAGAAAACCTGGAAAACGAACATGAAAGCTTTTGGGTAGCTGCTCGCTAGTTTCAAAAGCCTTAGTAACTAGCCGACGAAGAATCAAAACTTTGTCAGCATCGTGCTCGTTATGAGAATACTGGTTACGAAGGGCAATTGACCTTTTGTAAAAATTTAAGTTACTCATATGCAATACCTCCTTGGGATTTATAGTATGAACAGATTATATCATAATTTACATAAGAAAAACAAGTGTGTAATATAAATAACATAAAAGAAAGAGAAAGGAAGAAAATAAATGGAAAGAAGAGTTGTAATTACAGGATTAGGTGCAATAACACCACTAGGAAACAATGTAGAAGAATTCTGGAAAGGAATTAAAGAAGGAAAATGTGGTATAGATCAAATTACAAGATTTGATACTACAAATTTTAAAGTTAAATTAGCAGCAGAAGTTAAAGGATATAATCCAGAAGATTATTTTGATAGAAGAGAAGCAAAAAGATTAGACCTATTTTCTCAATATGCAATGATTGCAGCAAGAGAAGCATGGAAAGATAGTGGATTAGATAAAGAAACAGAAAATATGGAAAGAGTTGGAATAATAATTGGTTCAGGTATAGGTGGAATTGAAACAATAGAAACAGAAAATAAAAAATGCAATGAAAAAGGACCAGATAGAGTATCACCTATGTATATACCAATGGGAATATCAAATATGGCAACAGGAAATGTAGCAATTGATATAGGAGCAAAAGGAGAATCAATGGCAATGGTTACAGCATGTGCATCAGGGACACATTGTATAGGTGAAAGTTTTAGAATGGTAAAACATGGTTACCAAGATGTAGTAATCGCAGGAGGAACAGAAGCAGGAATAACACCACTTAGCATAGCTGGATTTACAAATATAAAAGCATTAACAAAAGCAGAAGATAAAAATAGAGCAAGTATCCCATTTGACAAAGAAAGAAGTGGATTTGTAATGGGAGAAGGAGCAGGAGTAGTATTATTAGAAGAATATGAACATGCAAAGAAAAGAGGAGCAAAGATATATGCTGAAGTAGTAGGATATGGTGCAACATCAGATGCATACCACATTACATCTCCAGCACCTGGTGGAGAAGGTGGAGCAAGAGCAATGAAAATTGCAATGGAAGAAGCAAATGTAAAACCAGAAGAAATAACATATATAAATGCTCATGGAACATCAACACATCTAAATGATAGCTGTGAAACTCAAGCAATAAAAACAGCATTAGGAGAAGAAAATGCAAGAAAAGTAATGGTAAGTTCAACAAAAGGACATACAGGACATTTACTTGGAGCAGCTGGAGGAGTAGAAGCAATAGTATGTGCAAAAGCAATACAAGAAGGATTTGTACCAGCAACAATAAATTACAAAGTACCAGATGAAGAATGTGATTTAGACGTAGTTCCAAATGAAGGAAGAAAAGCAGAAGTAAAATACGCAATATCAAATTCACTAGGATTTGGAGGACACAATAGTAGCATCTTACTTAAAAAAATATAAACCTTTTCAATAAAATAAATTTAGTATAAAATAATAAGAAAATTAACCTTTTTGTATACGGAAAAATCTTAAATATGGTAAAAATAAAAGCTGATTTTTCCTATACAATAAAAATTTGAAAGGATGGATAATAATGGATTATAAAGATATCAAAAAGTTAATTGATGATATGGGAAATTCAAATTTAGATTCTTTAGAAATAGAATTTCCAGAAGGAATAAAAATTAGTATGACAAAAAACACTAAAAAAGAAGTAGTTATTGCATCTGCAAATCCTAGTGTGATTGAAGGAAGTGCACCAATGACTACACCAGTTGTAAGAGAAGATAGAGGAACAGCATTAGTTAATGTGAAAAATGAAGAAAAAGAAGAAAATTATAAAATAGTAAAAAGCCCAATGGTAGGAACTTTTTATGCAAGTTCAGCACCAGACAAAGATCCATTTGTAAAAATTGGAGATAAAGTACATAAAGGTCAAGTTCTATGTATTGTTGAAGCAATGAAGTTAATGAATGAAATAGAATCAGAATTTGATGGAGAAATAGTAGAAATTTGTGTAAATAATGAAGATGTTGTAGAATATGGAAAACCACTATTCAAAATAAAATAAGAAAGAAGTGAAATAAATGTTAAATAAAGAAGAAATAAAAAACATCATTCCACAAAGAGAACCATTTTTAATGATAGATGAGGTTGAAGAATATATACCAGGAGAAAGTGCAACAGCATATAAGAATGTATCGCTAGACGAATATTATTTTAAAGGACATTTTCCAGGAAATCCAATAATGCCAGGAGTATTAATAGTAGAATCATTAGCACAAACAGGAGCAGTTGCTATACTTTCAATGGAAGAAAATAAAGGGAAAAATGCTCTATTTGGAGGAATAGATAAACTTCGTTTTAAAAGACAAGTAGTACCAGGAGATAGACTAAAACTAGAAGTTAAAATAATAAAGAAAAAAGGACCTATTGGAATAGGAGAAGCAATAGCAACAGTAGATGGAAAAGTTGCAGCAAAAGGTGAACTTACTTTTGCAATAGTATAAAAATATGCAAATTGGGGTCGTTCCCTTTGCAAAGGAGAGAAGAAAAATGTTAAAAAAAGTATTGATAGCAAATAGAGGAGAAATTGCAGTTAGAATAATTAGAGCATGTAGAGAAATGGGAATTAGAACAGTGGCAATTTACTCAGAAGCAGATAAAGATGCCTTACATGTAAAATTAGCAGATCAAGCAATTTGTATAGGACCAGCAAAGTCTTCAAAAAGTTATTTAAATATGAAAGCTATTTTAGAAGCTGCTTGTTTAACAGGTGCAGATAGTATTCATCCTGGTTTTGGCTTTTTATCTGAAAATGCAAACTTTGCAAAAATTTGTGAGGATATGGGAATAAAATTTATAGGACCAAACCATGAATTAATAGAATTATTAGGTAATAAATCAAAAGCAAAAGAAACTATGAAAAATGCAGGAGTTCCTGTAGTACCTGGATCTGATGGACTAATATATTCAAAAGATGAAGCAGTTAAATTAGCAGAAAAAATAAAATATCCTGTAATTTTAAAAGCATCAGCAGGTGGTGGTGGTAGAGGTATACGTATCGCCCACAATAAGGAAGAACTTGAAAAAGCATACAGCTTAGTAAAACAAGAAGCAAAAGTTTCATTTAATGATGATAGTATATATATGGAAAAATTCATTGAAAATCCAAGACATGTAGAAATCCAAGTTTTAGCAGATGAACATGGAAATGGTATACATTTAGGAGAAAGAGATTGTTCAGTACAAAGAAGAAACCAAAAAATTATTGAAGAAACACCTGCAATGACTATTGATGATGAAACAAGAAAGAAAATGGGAGAAGTAGCAGTAAAAGCAGTAAAAGAAATTGGATATACAAATGCAGGAACAATAGAATTTTTAGTGGATAAAAATAAAGACTTTTACTTCATGGAAATGAACACAAGAGTACAAGTAGAACATCCAGTAACAGAAATGGTTACAGGTGTTGATATAATAAAAGAACAAATAAAAATAGCAAGTGGAGAAAAATTATCAATAAAACAAAAAGATATAAAAATGACTGGACACAGCATGGAAGCAAGAATAAATGCAGAAGACCCAGAAAAGAACTTTATGCCATGTGCAGGAACTATAACAGGACTTCATATACCAGGAGGAAATGGAATAAGAGTAGATACTGCAATATATAGTGGATATACAATCCCACCTACATATGATTCTATGATAGCAAAAGTAATCGTTCATGGTAAAACAAGAGAAGAATCAATTGCAAAATTAAAAAGTGCTGTCGCAGAATTAGTAGTAGATGGAATAACAACAAATGCAGACTTTATATTAAAAATATTAGATAATAAAAATTTCCAAACAAATAACTACGATACGTCATTTATAGAAAAAGAATTTAACTTTTAACCAAAATTGAAATGAGGAAAACAGCTTCATAAAGAGGCTGTTTTTCTTGTGTTATTTTATATAAAATGGTATAATTTTATGTAGAAAAATGGCAAAGAAAAATGTCGTTTTTTCTACATATTTTTATATAGATAGATTTAGTTAAAAATAAAAATAAAAAAATCACAAAAAACCATTTACTTTTGAAAAAAATTTGTATACAATAGTAAGGAATGCAGAGAAAAACGTCGAAAACAAAAGAAAATTTAAGAAAGAAGGGGTAATATCAATGAAAATATTGATGTTAACATGGGAATATCCACCAAGAGTGGTAGGAGGAATTTCAAGAGTAGTATATGACTTATCAAGAACACTATTAAAAGATGGCCATGATGTAACAGTAGTAACATATAAAGATGGAGATGCACCATATTTTGAAGATGACAAAGGTGTAAAAGTACATAGAGTAGATAATTACATGATAAATCCAAATAATTTCATAGACTGGATTATGCAAATGAATTTCAATATGGTAGCAAAAGCAAATGAAATAATTGCAAAAGAAGGAAATTTTGATGTTATACATGCACATGATTGGTTAGTTGCATATGCAGCAAAAACATTAAAAAATTCATATAATATACCAATTGTTTCAACAATACATGCAACAGAAGCCGGAAGAAATAGTGGAATACATGACGAAACACAAAGATATATAAATGATACAGAATGGATGCTTACATATGAATCTTCAGAAGTAATTGTAAATAGTAACTACATGAAAGGTGAATTACAAAGACTATTTGGTCTGCCATATGAAAAAATAAATGTGGTACCAAATGGAGTAAATATGAATCTATTCAATGGAGTAGAAAGAGATTATAACTTTAGAAGAAAATATGCAATGGATAATGAAAAAATCATCTTATTTATGGGAAGATTAGTATATGAAAAAGGAATACAACATTTAATCGCAGCAATGCCAAAAATATTAAGTGGATATCATGATACAAAACTAGTAATCTGTGGAAAAGGTGGAATGCTAGAAGAATTAAAACAACAAGTAAGACAAATGGGAATAGAAAACAAAGTATACTTTGCAGGATACATGGCAGGAAAAGATGTACAAAGAATGTATAAAGCAGCAGATATATCAGTATTTCCAAGTACATATGAGCCATTTGGAATAGTAGCTCTAGAAGCAATGTTATCAGAAAATCCAGTTGTTGTATCAGATATTGGAGGATTAAATGAAATAGTAGAACACAGAGTAAATGGAATGAAAAGCTACTGTGGAAATCCAAATTCAATTGCAGACTCAATTCTAGAACTACTATATGATCACAAATTATGTGCAGATATTACAAAAAGAGCAAAAAATAAAGTTAGAAATGAATACAATTGGAGCAAAATAGCACAAGACACACACTTTACATATCAAAAAGCAATATGTCAATCAATGGCAGAAAAGCAAAAAAGAGAATTGGAACAAGAAAGAGCAAGAAAAACAAAGAAAGCAAAAAATACGGAAAGAGAAATAACAAACTTATTAAGTTTCAGAAAAAGACAAGCATATGCATAAAACAGGGATTAGGGGGATGAACCTCAAAATCCCTATTTTAATTTTTATCGAAATTAGTATTGTTATTAAAATAGTATAAAATTTATTTCATTTCTCGGCTAACACTTCATTACATAGAGCTTCTAATCATATAAAACAGGCACCTCTCAAATCAAGTTTGAGATTCTCCTATTTTATAAGATAAGAAGCTCTAATGCAATTCCGTTCACATTCGAAATTTATAAATTTTATACTATTTTAATAGTTAATGTAAGTATAAAAAATAGAGATTTTGAGAACCTATTAAAAAAATTTAAAGAAATTTCGCTATTTCTACAAATTTAGCAAAAAAATGGTGTATAATATATAAGCAAACAAAAATAAAAAATGAAAGGAAAAAATATATGGCAAAATTTAAATCAGGATTTGTAACATTAATTGGAAGAACAAATGTAGGAAAATCTACATTATTAAATTTACTTGTAGGA
>CALXXH010000056.1 GCA_944392635.1 uncultured Clostridia bacterium
TTTAGACATTCCTCAAATTGTAATTCTTGTTTAATTATCTTCATTTTTTTACACCATCCTTTCGTTTGGATGATTTTCATATTGTTTATTGACAACAAAAAAATCAACCAGATTTTATTTTCTGATTGATTTTGTATCAATTCTGCTCTATAAAAGTTCGAACAGAAACGTCATTGGTGCGGATGAAGGGACTCGAACCCCCACGTCGTTGACACTGGTTCCTAAGACCAGCGCGTCTACCAGTTCCGCCACATCCGCATATTTACTTAGCACCTTTATATATTAGCACATTTAGTATTTCATTGTCAAGAGATTTACTCTATTTTACAAAATATATTATTAAACCTCCAACTACAGCTATAATAAAACCTAATATTTTCAAGCCACTTGATGCATCATTTTGATCTCCAAATCCAAAAAATTTCTTTGTTAAAATTCTAGCATCATATATCATAATTATTCCTAGTAAAACAATTAATACCCCTATCAATATTCCTATTGCTTGCAACATATTATCAACATCCTTTTCCTTTATCATATATATAATAATATGTTAGATAGAAAAAGTCAAGGATTCCATAATTTTTATTTTAAGCTCTTTTTTATTCTATTATTAGTTAATGTCTATCAAGAAAGATATAAGAGAGCATTACAGCCCTCTTACAAAATCCAAAGGAGAAACATTTTCCCCTAAAGCTCTCACTACTTCAATCATTTTTTGAAGTACTGAATCTCTTTCATTTTTGCCTTTTTCTACTTCAACTTTTGCAGTTTCCATGGAAATATTCTGTTTGACAGTTTCTAACATATCTTCTTGTGTCATTTTACTGTCCACATAATTTGCTATCCATGCTATTCTAAGCATTTCATAGCCTTGCATTTGTTTTACAGAAGCTAATTTTGTATAGCTATCTGTATTCATGAAATAGTACCGCATTTTTTCATCAAATTTAAAGTACAATCCCATATAGTCCTCTTTTTTAATTTTTATACACATATCTGTTCCTCCTTTGTTTTCCCCTTACTAATTATATATGGGTACTCCTTGTGTAAAACAATTATTTTGTTGCACTATTAATTATACCACATTTTACAGGCTTTTACAATTATTTACACAAAGGTTCAAAAAAGTTTCACAAAACTTACACATATTTTTATAAATCATTATATTTCTATCCTTTTCATAAATTTATCTTTTATTAGTTCTTTTAGTGGTTTGTTTTCTTCTTTTTCTAGATTTGGATCATCACTTAGTATTTTCATTGCTAGGCTTTGTACTGATTTTAATATTTGCATATCTTCAAATAGGTTTGCTATTTTAAATTCTGGAAGTCCATGTTGCATTGTTCCAAAGAAGTCCCCTGAGCCTCTTAGTTCTAAGTCTTTTTCTGATATTATAAACCCATCATTTGTATCACACATTACTTTCATTCTTTGTTTTACGGTATCACCTTTTCCTTCATATTTTAATATACAATATGATTGATATTCTCCTCTACCTACTCTTCCTCTTAATTGGTGTAATTGTGCAAGTCCAAATCTTTCTGCATTTTCTATTACCATTATATTTGCATTTGGTACATCTACGCCTACTTCTATTACTGTTGTTGATATTAAAATATCTATATCTCCTTTTTTAAAGTCTTCCATTATTCTATCTTTATCTTTTTGCTTCATCTTTCCATGTATATATTCTACTTTATATTGTGGAAATATCTCTTGCTTATATGTTTCATATAGTTTTTCTACTGATTTTAAGTCTAACTCTTCATTTTCTTCTACAAGTGGGCATACAATATATGCTTGTCTGCCTTCTTTTATTTGCTTTTCAATAAATGCATTTACCCTATCTGTCATTCTTTTATTTACTGCATATGTTTCTATTTTCTTTCTATTTGGTGGCAATTCATCTATTATTGATATATCTAGGTCACCATATAAAATTAAAGCAAGAGTTCTTGGAATAGGTGTTGCTGTCATAACCAATACATCTACATTTTGCCCTTTTTCAGCTATTTTAGTTCTTTGTTTTACTCCAAATCTATGTTGCTCATCTGTTACTACTAACCCTAAATTTTTAAATATTACATTATCTTCTATAATTGCATGTGTTCCTATTAATATATCTATTTCTCCATTTTTTAATCTTTCTAATATATCTTCTTTTTTCTTTTTAGTAATTCCTGAAATTAATAATTCACATTTAATATCTAATTCATCTAATAAATTTTTAAAATTTTCATAATGTTGTGTTGCAAGAATTGCAGTTGGTGCCATTATTGCTGCTTGGTATCCAGATTTTACTGCTTTATATGCAGCACACATTGCAACTACTGTTTTTCCGTGAACCAACATCTCCTTGTAGTAGTCTATTCATAGATTTTGTAGATTCCATATTATTATCAATTTCTTCTATTACTCTTAGCTGTGCTTTTGTTAATTTAAATGGTAATTTGTTTATAACTGTAGACATTTTTGCATCTTTACTAAACTGAATTCCCTGTTCTTGTGTGTTATAGCTATTTTTCAGTTCAAGTAAAGCAAGTTGTGTTGATAATAGTTCTTCAAATACTAACCTATATCTTGCTTTTTCAAATTCATTAAAATCTTTTGGAAAATGTATTTGATTAGTTGCATCATTTATTTCTTTTAAGTTATATTGTTCTAATAAATATTTAGGCAAACTTTCTTGTAAATTTCCGTTTACTTCTTTTAATCCTGCCTCAATAATTTTTCTTAAAACATTTTGTGATAATTGATATGTAAGTGGATATATTGGTATTATTTTCCCTGTATTATTACTCTTTCCTTCTTCATCAAAAACAGGAGATGTCATATTTATCTTTCCAAAAGCATTTGAAATTTTCCCATAAAACTGATATTTTTCCCCTTGATTAAATTTATCTTTCAAATATGTTTGATTAAACCATGTAATAGTACAAGATGCTGTTTCATCTCTAATTATTAACTTTTGCATAGTTTTTCCTTTTAGTCTAACATTAGAAACTCTGCTACATGCAATTCCTTCTATTAAGGCTTCTTCTCCATCTACACATTCAATTATATTTTTAGGTTTACTTCTATCTTCATATGTTCTTGGATAATAGCTAATTAAATCTTTTAATGTAAAAATTCCTAATTTATTTAATAATTTAACTCTATTAGGACCTACTCCTTTTACATATTTGACATCTTTATTTAAATCCATATTCTTCCCTCACAATATACGACAAAGCAAAAACATTTTCTAATCAATTTTCAATAATTTAAAGTCTAGTCCATCTGCACTTACTAATTTAAATTTTATCCCTAAATATTCTCTTTCTACAGCTTCTTTTATTGCAATTCCATGCAAATGTCCATAATAGCATCTATTTACACCATATTCTTTCATTACTCTAACAAATGATGTTGCTTCATTTGCTTCTATTTGGTTATTTGTTATAGGTGGATAATGCATAAATACTATTATTTCTTTTTTTATATTTTCTTCTTGTAATCTTTTTTCTTGTATTTCTTTTGCTTGTTTTAATGATAGTTCTAATCTTTGTGTTTCTCTATTTAAAAATCTTTCATTTTCTTCTTCTGTTTGACTCCATCCTCTTGTTCCTGCAAATATGTAATTTTCAAATTCATATGCATTGTTAAATATGAAGTCTATATTTTGAAAATCATTTTCTTCTAAGAATTTTCTCATGCTTTTTAAAGTTGTCCACCAATAGTCATGGTTTCCTTTTAAAAGTAATTTTTTTCCTGGTAATGAGTTCAAATAGTTAAAATCATCATATGTATCTTTTAAATATGTAGACCATGAAAAATCACCTGGTAATATTACTAGGTCTTGATTTTTTACTTTATTAATCCAATCTTTTTTTATTTTTTCTTCATGACCTTTCCAATTCTCTCCAAATATGTCCATTGGCTTATTTTCATGAAAAGATAAATGAAGATCTCCAATTGTATATATCGACATATTTAAACTCCTTACTCTATATTAGTTCCATTTAGCATAGATTCTCTTTGATTTTTTATTTCTTCTGTTAATTTCTTTCCACAAAAATTACATCTATTAGTTTTTTGGGCACACTTATCACATATATCTTCACGCATTGATGAATCTTGAAATTCTATTTCACAAATTTTGCAAGTATGTGGTGCTAAGTCCCTTGTAGATATATGAACTACTGCATCACAATAATCTTCTCCAAATTCTTGACTTGCTTTTTTCTCTAAACTATTTACATTGCTTAGCATTATTCCTCCAGTAACAATTAATGCTATGATTATTAATATAATAATGATTAAAACTATTTTCTTTTTCATATCACTTTTTTTACTACTATAACTTTATTACATCAGCCAAACATATTAAATTGGTTATACTAGCAAATTTCCTCCTCTTTTATTTATTTTCTAAAATTTTTTAACTATCTAATTTTAAATTTGGTATTGCATTTAAATCCATACTGTTTCTTTTTCCGGTTATGTAGTTATAATATCCTGCTGATGCAATCATTGCTGCATTATCTGTACATAGTTTTAAATCTGGCATATATACTTTTATACCCTTTTCTTGTAAATTCATAAATTCTTGTCTTATATAACTATTTGCAGAAACTCCTCCAGCAAGTGCTACTGTTGTTATTTTAGTCTTTTCAATTGCTTTCTTTACATTTTCCATTAATGTTTCTGTTACTGTTTTTTGAAAACTTGCACATAAATCTGCTTTATTAACATTTGGATTTTTATGATGCAAGTTAATTACAGCTGTTTTTATTCCACTAAAACTAAAATCTAAAGTTTCTCCACTAAAATGAGTTTTAGGTAATTCAATATTTGCCTTACCTTGTTTTGCTAAATTATCTACTTTTGGTCCTCCTGGATATCCTAAACCTACAACTCTTGCTACTTTGTCAAATGCTTCTCCTATTGCATCATCACGAGTTTTTCCTAATACTTCAAACTTAGTGTAATCCTTTACATGAATTATTTGAGTATTACCACCAGACATCATAATACATAAAAATGGTGGTTCTAATTCTTTATATGTTATATAATTTGCTGCAATATGTCCTTGAATGTGATTAACTCCCACTAATGGTATATTGTTTGCAAAAGACAAAGCCTTTGCATATGATAAACCTACAAGTAATGCTCCTACTAAACCTGGTCCATATGTTGGTGTTATCGCATCTATTTGATTTAAAGTAATATTTGCTTCTTTTAATGCTCTTTTTGTAACTCTTGAAATTGCTTCTATATGATTTCTAGATGCTATTTCAGGCACTACTCCTCCATATTTTTCATGTATGGGTATTTGGGTATCTATAATATTGGAAAGAACCTCTCTACCATTTTTTACAATGGCTACAGAGGTTTCATCACAACTTGATTCAATTCCTAAAGTATATATATCTTTTTTCATATTATCAATCCTACTAAATTCATTATTCCATTTGATATTGCAGTTATTGCTGGAGATATTATCCAACCTGCAATTCCAGTAATCCAAATTACTACAAATACTATATAGAATATATATTCATTGTTTCTAAACCATTGTTTTGCATTATATGGTAAAAATGGCATTATTATTTTTGAACCGTCTAATGGTGGTAATGGTATTAGATTAAATACTCCTAGTCCTATATTTATTGAAATTGTATATGATATTAACATCATTATTATATATCCTACTGTTGATTCTATGAATTCTAATCCTGCAAATTTATATATTAATGCATATATTATTGCAAATACAAATGCAAGTAAAATATTCATAAGTGGTCCTGCAACAGATACTATTGCCTCACCTTTTTCCATTGACATTTTTCTTGTATAATTCATAGGATTTACATGTACTGGTTTTCCCCAACCAAATCCTGCAAATAAAAGCATCAGTGTTCCTATTGGGTCTAAATGGTCTAATGGATTTAAACTAAGTCTCCCTTCATTTTTTGCTGTATTATCTCCTAATTTATATGCTGCAAAACCATGAGCAAATTCATGAAATGTTATTGCAATTAATACTCCTGGTATACTAACTAGTAATCCAAATAAAGCTCCTGGATTACTTATATAATTTACTACTGTTGATAATACCATTATTGCAATTATTATATATATTATTCTTCTATCAAATGAAAAATTAAACATAAATACTCCTTACTTCCCCTTTTTTTCAAATATTTATTAAAATAAAGTAGATAGTATACATTATTTAACCAATTCCGTATCTATATATTCTCTTGCTTCTTCTATATTATCAGTTTCTACAAAGATATTTTCTTTTTCATCTTCTACAGAATATCTTGTATATTCTCCTCTTATATAACTATATATCATATAACCTTTATATCTTTCTACTAAATCATTATATCTTCTTCTCATTGGACCTTTACACATAAGATCTTGTATTTCATATTCTTTAAAATCAAATTTCATTTTTATACTCTTTCTAAATTATTTTATTTATTCTATTAGAATTTAAGGTTATGTCCTAAAATGGACAAAAATGTCCAAACAGAAACGTCCCTAATGAGACATTGGTTTCATTGTTGGGAATAATAATGCATCTCTAATTGAACTGCAGTCTGTTAAAAGCATTACTAATCTGTCTATTCCTATTCCTAGTCCTCCTGTTGGTGGTAGTCCTATTTCTAAAGCTTGGATATAGTCTTCATCCATCATTCCAGCTTCTTCGTCTCCTGCTTCCCTTGCTTCTACTTGTTTTTTAAATCTTTCATATTGGTCTATTGGGTCATTTAATTCTGAGAAAGCATTTCCATATTCTCTTCCACCAATAAATGCTTCAAATCTTTCTGTTAATCTTGGGTCTTTTGTTGATTTTTTAGCAAGTGGTGATATTTCTACTGGGTAATCATATATAAATGTTGGTTGTATTAATGTTTCTTCTACATATTCATCAAAGAATAGACTAATTACATCTCCTCTTGTTTCTTTTGTTTTGTCTGGTATTTCTATATGTCTTTCTTTTGCTAAGGCTACTGCCTCTTCATCTGTATTTATTTCATTAAAGTCTATTCCACATGCTTCTTTTATAGAATCAATCATTGATATTCTTTTCCAACCTGGTGCTAAATCAATTTCTTGCCCTTGATAATTTATTTTTGTTGTTCCTAATACTTCTTTAGCTGTTCTTGAAAAGATTTCTTCAGTTATATCCATCATGTCATGATAATCTTGGTATGATGCATATAATTCAAGCATTGTAAATTCAGGATTGTGTCTTATGTCCATTCCTTCATTTCTAAATACTCTACCTAATTCATATACTTTATCAAATCCACCAACGATTAATCTTTTTAAGTTTAACTCTAATGCAATTCTTAAATACATATCAATATTTAATGCATTGTGGTGTGTTATAAATGGTTTTGCTGTTGCTCCACCTGATATTGTATTTAGTATTGGTGTTTCTACTTCTAAATATCCTTTTTCATTTAATATTTCTCTTACCTTACTAATTATTTTACTTCTTAATACAAATGTTTCTTTAACTTCTGGATTTACTATTAAATCTGTATATCTTTGACGATATCTTAAATCTGGGTCTTTTAGTCCATGGAATTTTTCTGGTAATGGTCTTAATGATTTAGATAATAATGTTACTTCTTTAGCATGAATTGATATTTCTTCTGTTCTTGTTTTAAATACAAAACCAGTAATTCCTATAATATCTCCAATATCCCAAGTTTTAAATGCTTTATAG
>CALXXH010000057.1 GCA_944392635.1 uncultured Clostridia bacterium
GTCATGGGAATTTTTATTTATTCAAAAAATTAAAAATATTTTTATTTTTTCTATTGACAATTAATAGTTAGTCTCCACATTTTAAGTATTATTTTTCCGTTTCTTATTCTATCATACCAATTTTAGCATTTCAACATTTTAAATTTAACATTTTTTTATTTTTAGATTTTGTCACAATTCACAGCTTAAGAACTATCATATAAAATGTTGATATATTAATATTGATTAAATTTTGAATGTGATTGAAAAAAATTTATGAAATATTAATATATCAACATTCTAATTATTCTTTATCAGCTGTGAATTGTAACATTCCATTCCATTACTACTTTAAACAAATCTCCGTCTATTACAATATCAAATGTTCCTTTTTGAAGTTCTGTTAAACTTTTAGCAATTGAAAGACCTAATCCACTTCCTTCTGTATATCTTGATTTATCTCCTCTAACAAATCTTTGCATTAATTCATCACTACTTATATTTAACTTATCTTTTGATATATTTTTAATACTTATATTAATCTTTTTATTTGTTTTCTTAACATCAACATATACTCTTGAATTTTCTTGTGCATATTTGCTTATATTTCCAAATAAATTTTCCATTATTCTGTACATATATCTATTATCTGCATCAATTTTTACATCTTCACTTGGCATATCAACTTCTATTTGTAAATTTCTTTTTTCTAATCTATCTCTAAATTCTCCTATTGTTTGATTTATCAATTCTTTTATATTTATACTTTCAATATTTAATTTCACATTTCCAGAAGATGCTTTTGATGCTTCAACTAAATCTTCAGTTAGTTTTTTTAGTCTTTGTGATTTATTATCTAATATCTCTATATATTCTTTAATTTTTTCATCTTTTATATCTTCTTTTTTCAATAAATCCACATAGTTTATTATAGATGTAAGTGGTGTTTTTATATCATGTGATACATTTGTAATTAATTCAGTTTTTAATCTTTCTGCTTTTAAGTTTTGTTCTATTGCATTTTTAAAGCCTCCTGCTATATCATTTACATATACAGCCATTTGTCGTAAAACACCTTCTAATTCTTCTTCATTTATGTGAATATTGGTATCACCTTCATATATTTTTTTTAAAGTTTCTTTTATAATTTCCTCTTGTCTTACATACTTTCTTAGTTTATAGAAAACAAATATCCAAAATCCTATTAATATAAGTAATGATAATCCTGTAACAAACATACTTAGAAGAATTGAACTAATTAGAACAAATCCCCAATAATACCAAAATACTTTTTTAGTATTTTCTGTCTTATTTTTTATTTCATTTGTGTATTTTTTAATTTTATTTGTTACCCATTTTATAATCTTGTATGTTAAAAAGCTTTTCCAAAATTGTCTTGCTTTTATTCTTTTTATTGTTGTTATTGTAAGTGCTGCTGTTATTACATAACATATTATATATGAAATTATTGTAATTGTTATGAATATATAATTTAAATTCTCTGTTCTACTATTTACAACTATTGCTATAAACATTGGTATTAAGCAACAATAAGCAAATAATATTATTTCATATGGTACTTTATCTAATACATCTAGTGTTATTCTCTCTTTATCTTTTTTATGCCCAATTGCCCAAATTAAATATATTGCTATTATTGTCAATAATATTAAACTAATTGAAAGTGCATATGCAGGTAATTTTTGATATGCTGTCATAAATTGGTACAACTCTTGTGTTGATATATAATCCATAGATTGTTCTGTTTTTACTTGATTATATGATGTATATATATCATAATCTGTTAGATTTTTTTCTGTATTATTTTCTTCTATATTAAGTTTAGTATGTGTTTTATAATAATATGTGTAGTTATATTTTATATTATCACTATTTATATAATCTATGTCAGTTTCAATTTTTCCATTTACCATATTCCAATAATATGGATTTGATGCATTATCATTTATAGTTTGCTCATAATCATTACTTTTTACATTTGTATATATATTACCTGTTCCCCTATCTATAATTATATAATTTATACATATATCAGAATCTGAATAATAGTCATCTGAATAATAATAGTCTAACCCTTTTGAATCCTCTAATTCAATATATTGATTTGTACTGTAATCTTTTTCAGTACTTTGCACTTTATCTAATATTGAATAAAAATATCTATCTGCAAACCATTCGCTTTGTTTATATTCCTTTTCAATATTTCCACTTGTTTGATATTCACTTAAATATGATAGATGTATAATACTAAGAAATGATATTGCGACTAATATTGGTATTAATATATAGCATGTAATTTTTAAAACAGAAGATTGTCTTAACTTTTCCATCTTATTCTCCTTTCCTTAACAGGGATTAAGGTCCGTCCCCAATTCCCTGCTTTTAGGGATTTTAAGGACCGTCCCCTAATCCCTGTCTAAGTTTTCAATTTTATAACCTATTCCCCATATAACTTTTAAATATCTTGGTTCTTTTGGATTTATTTCTATTTTTTCTCTTATGTGTCTTATATGTACAGCTATAATATTTTCTGCACCATAACTTTCTTCATTCCATACATTTTCATAAATTTGTGTTATTGAATATACTTTTCCTTTGTTTTTTAATAAGAATTTTAATATATTAAATTCTGTTGCAGTTAACTTTACTTCTTTTCCATCAACTGATACTTTTTTTGTTTCATCATCAAGTACTAATCCTCCTGTTTTATATATTTGTTTATTGTCTTCTTTTTTCTCCATTGCCCCAAATGAAACATATCTTCTTATTTGTGAATTTGCTCTTGCTATTAATTCTAATGGATTAAATGGTTTTGTTATATAATCATCTGCTCCTTGATTTAATCCTCCAATTTTATCATAATCTTCTGATTTTGCTGATAAAAGAATAACTGGTATAGATTTATCTTTTCTTAATTCTTCTAATGTTTCCAAACCATCTTTTTCAGGCATCATAATATCTAAAATTATTAGATGTATTTCATTTTCTTTTATTTTTTGAAGTGCTTCATTTCCGTTATATGCTTTTATAATGTTATATCCTTCTTTTTTCAAATAAATTTCTATTGCTCCTACTATTTCTCTATCATCATCAACAACTAGTATGTTATACATATATCCTCATCTCCCTTTATGACAATAGTATAACATATTTTTTATTAATAAAAAATAGAGGAAAAATTAATTTTTTATTAATCTTTCCTCTATTTTTATGCTGCTGGTGTTTGTCTTTTCTTTTTACCAGCTTTTTTTTCATTTTGTTCTTTATTTTTGTTTTCATTTATAACTAGTTCTGGTTCTTTGTTTTCCAATATCGTTTCTTTCTTTATTATGCATTTTTCTACATTTGGAGTTGATGGTATATCAAACATAATATCTCTCATTCTTTCTTCAATTATTGAACGAAGTCCTCTTGCTCCTGTTTTTCTTTCTATTGCTTTATCTACAATTGCTTCTAATGCCTCTTGCTCAAATACTAATTCTACTCCATCTATTTCAAATAATTTTTGATATTGTTTTACTAATGAATTTTTAGGTTCTACTAATATTTTAATTAGAGCTTCTCTATCTAAATCTTTTAGAGTTGCAACTATTGGTAATCTTCCTATAAATTCTGGTATTAATCCAAATTTTAATAGATCTTGTGGTAATAGTTCTTGGAATATTTCATATTTATTGATTTCTTTTTGACTTTTTATTTGTGTTCCAAAACCTATTGCTTTTTCTCCAGTTCTATCTTTTATGATATTTTCAAGACCTTCAAATGCTCCTCCACATATTATTAATATGTTTTCTGTGTTTATTTGAATTAATTCTTGATTTGGATGTTTTCTTCCACCTTGTGGTGGAACTGATGCTATTGTTCCTTCTATTATTTTTAATAATGCTTGTTGTACTCCTTCACCACTTACATCTCTTGTTATTGATGGATTTTCTGATTTTCTTGTTATTTTATCTATTTCATCAATATATATAATTCCTTTTTCTGCTTTTTCTACATCTCCATCTGCTGCTTGTATTAGTTTTAATAAGATATTTTCAACATCTTCTCCAACATATCCTGCTTCTGTAAGTGTTGTTGCATCTGCTATTGCAAATGGTACATTTAGTATTTTTGCTAATGTTCTTGCTAATAATGTTTTTCCACAACCTGTTGGTCCAAGTAACAATATATTACTTTTTTGAATTTCAACATCATCACTATTTTGAACTTCTTCATGTGCTATTCTTTTATAATGGTTATACACTGCAACTGATAATGTTTTTTTTGCATCTTCTTGACCAATTACATAGTCATCTAAAACTTCTTTTATTTCTTTTGGACTTGGAATATTATTTAATTCATTTAATGTATATCCTGCTTTTTCATCTTCATATAATTCTGCTTCAATTATATTATTACAAAGTTCTACACATTCATCACAAATATATACTCCTGGTCCTGCTATTATTTTTCTTACATTTTCTTGTGTTTTACCACAAAATGAACATCTTACATTCTTAGGTACATTATTCTTTGCCATTCTCTATTCTCCTTAATCTTTTATACATATTTTTTAATATAAAAATACAATCTATTTTTAATTTATAAATAATTTCAAAATTTAGTTTCTCTTATCCATTATGCCGTCTATTAATCCATATTTTAAAGCTTCTTCTGCTGTCATATAGTTATCTCTTTCTGTATCTTTTTGGATTTGTTCAACAGTTTGACCTGTTCTTTCACTTAAGAATTTATTTAATTTTTCTCTTGTTTTTACTAAGTGGTCTGCATGTATTTTTATTTCTGTTGCTTGACCTGAAAGTCCTCCACCACCAATTAATGGTTGATGTATTAGAATTTCTGCATTTGGTGTTGCAAATCTTTTTCCTTTTTCTCCTGCTGCAAGTAAAGCTGCTCCCATACTTGCTGCCATTCCTATACAAATTGTTGATACTGGGCATTTGATATAGTTCATTGTATCTATTATACCCATTCCATCTGTTATTGATCCACCTGGTGAATTAATATATAAATTGATATCTTTATCTGGATCTTCTGATTCTAAGAATAATAATTGTGCAATTACTAAACTTGAAGTTGTTGGATTTACATCTTCTCCTAAAAATATTATTCTATCTTTTAATAATCTAGAAAAAATATCATATGATCTTTCTC
Organism: uncultured Clostridia bacterium; assembly: GCA_944392635.1. Classification (GTDB taxonomy): domain Bacteria; phylum Bacillota; class Clostridia; order TANB77; family CAG-508; genus CAG-269. Next base: position 5,158 of record CALXXH010000057.1, read on the forward strand.
CTTTACTTGTTTGTTCAATTACATATGGTACTAAACTATTTTTTTCTAACATAATTTATTCCTCCTTACTTCTCTATTAATTATATACCATTATTTTGGAATATAAACAAGAGTTTTTTATTTTCTTTTAAATTTATTTACATTGTTGTTATAATATTTATTATATTTTCTAATATATAGATTTAATATTAATAATAAGTTTATATAAACATTAAAAGCCAGGTTTTACTTTTCACCCCAGCTTTTATTTCTTTTCTATTTTATTTTTGCATTTTCTACTAAAAATTCTAGTGCTTTTTCTGATGTTAGACCTTCTTTTATGTAATTTCTTACATTTTCATTTTTTAAGAATTCTTCATCATTTTCTTTACCATAATTTTTAGCCATTTCTTTTAATTTTTCATCTACTTCTTCATCTGTTGCTTCTATTTTCTCAGCTTTTATTACAGCCTCTAACATTAATCTTGATTTAATGCTTTCAATTGCTTGAGGTTCATATTCTTTTTTCATTTCATCTTCAGTTTTACCCATCATTTGAAGATATTGTTCTAATTTTAAACCTTGATATGATAATCTTTGTTCAATATCTTTTAACATATTTTTAACTTCTGTTTCTACCATTCCTGATGGAATATCTACTTTTACATTTTCACATACTGCTTTTATTACAGCATCTTGTGTTTCATATTTTGCTCTATCATCATTTTGTTTTTGTTGTTTATTCTTAATATCTTCTTTTAATTCTTTTAATGTATCAAATTCACTTACATCTTTTGCGAATTCATCATCTAATTCTGGTAATTCTTTTTTCTTTATTTCATGTAATTTAACTTTAAATGTTGCATCTTTTCCTGCTAAATCTTTTGAAAAATATTCATCAGGGAATTTTACATTTATATCTTTTTCTTCATCTATTTTCATACCAACTATTTGGTCTTCAAATCCTGGTATAAATGTGTTACTTCCTATTTCTAATTCATGTCCTTCTGCTTTTCCACCATCAAATGCTTTTCCGTCTACAAAACCTTCGAAATCTATTACAGTAATATCACCTTTTTCTACTGGTCTATCTTCAACAGATACTATTCTTGCGTTATGTTCTTGCATATGTCCTAATTCATGATTAATATCATCATCTGTTACTTTATATTCTATTTTTTTGATTTCTACTCCTTTATATTTTCCAAGTTCTGCTTCTGGTTTTGTTTGCATTACAGCTGTAAATATTAAATCTTTTCCTTTTTCAATTTGTGTTACATCAATATCTGGTCTTGATACAACATATAAGTCATTTTCTTTTACAGCTTCGTCTAAAGCTTCTCCTGCTACTTCATTAAAAGCATCTTCGTAGAATATTTCTTTTCCGTAATATTTTTCTACTATTTGCATTGGTGCTTTTCCTTTTCTAAATCCTGGTATATTAAAATATTTTGCACTTTTGAAGTATACTTTTTTTATTGCATTGTCAAATTTTTCTGCATCTACTGTTATTTCTAATTTTACTTCATTTGCATTTTTTGTTTTTTCAACTTTACAATTCATTTCATTCAATCCTTTCTTTTTTTGTATAAGCCTATTTATTATACCACATTTTTCCTATTTTGCAAGGAATTTTTGATAATTTTCAAAAAATACTTGTTTTTTTTATTAAATTATGATAAACTTGTAAATAGTCAATTTATTTATGAAAATTTAGGAGGTGCAGTTAAGAATGGCAAAATGTGAAATTTGTGAAAAATCAGCTAGTCATGGAAACCAACTTAGCATTACTCGTTCTCATATTAGTAAAAGATCACCAAGAACATGGAAACCAAACTTAAGAAAAGTTAAGGTTGATATGAATGGTGAACAAAAAAGAATTTATGTATGTGCTAAATGTTTAAAAAATGGAAAAGTAAAAAGAGCTTAGACTCTTTTTTTGTTTCCTGTATATTTTTAAAGGAGAGCCTTATCTGCTCTCCTCTTTTGACATCGATGCATATAACTTGTCGATGTCTTCTTCTGTTCGAATAACATCTTTGCGTACTTCCCTTTTTGAAGGAACATACCTATCAGGAACTTGCAAAGAAAAATATCTTCCTTGGCATTGCTCTCCAGTACTATCGTCAGTATATGTAGCTGTTTTATTATACTTAAGTCCTGTATACTGATGTTCATACTGAGTTGTTATATACAAGAAATCTTTTTTCTTGTTATACCCTTCCCGAATAAGTAATTCATATGCCAATTCCATATTCAATGGAAAACTCGCATCAATTACTACTCCTTCCTTCAAAAGTTTAGATGCACTGTTGTCTGCACACATAAAATGTTTCTCCTTTCTTTGGATGGCTTTTGCCATCTCTACTTATTATTATACAACATTTACATAAAATTTTCAAATTTAGTCTTTTATACCAAATATTAATTTAACTATTCCTCTTAGGAACTTAGGTACTTTTTTTACTACAATCGTCATATGTATCACCCTCCTTTTTTAGCAAGCAAGCCACATAATTCCAATACTTACAACGGCTACCCCTATTATAAATAACCAACCAGTTA
>CALXXH010000058.1 GCA_944392635.1 uncultured Clostridia bacterium
TCTTCTAATGTTTCACATCCCATTTGAGATAACATGTCTTTTAAGGTTGCTCCAGGCATTTTACTTGCAACATACTCATCTGTTAACATCCAATCCGTCATTGTATCAAATGCATACAAACTATGAACCTTTAATGTTATTGTTTTTTCTTCTGTTGCTGTACTTACCTTCAACACATATGGTCCATTTATTGTTGGATTTACACTTTCATTATAACTTTTTCCTAAACTACCTATATTTGGTAATTCAATAGAGTCTCCATATGGGTCTGTTAATGTTATACTTGTTATATCTTCTTCCTTACTTGTTACATTTATTTGGATTTTTTGGTCTTTATCTACTGGCACCCACACAAATTCATTTCCATTATCTTTATCTCTTATTACATATCCATTACTTACTTCTGTTCCTGCTACATGCTCAAAATTTCCACTACTTGGCATTGGTGGCTCTTCTACTCTTGTTCCTTCTATTTCCATTGTTGCTATTATATTTGATTCTTCTGGACCTAAAATATTACCATTACTATCTATTGTATATGTTCTTCCTGAATCAAATGTTACTGTTATTGGATTTGCTCCACTTGCATTCGCATCTGTTCTTCCATTTAATGTAAACTGGTCATTTAAGTCTTGGTAACTTACTCCACTTCCATTATTCATTGCCATTGCTCCATTATATGCAAGTCCTATTGCTTCCTTTTCTTCTGCTATCTCAGTATTTGTTTTTGCATCATTTGCCCTTGTTAATATTCCATTTTGTCCTGTTAATGTTGCTATACTTACTGCTGCAAGTATTAGCAAGACTACAATTGTTATGACAAGGGCTATTAGTGTTATTCCTTTTTGATTAACTTTTTTCTTTTTTACTTTCATTTCTTCTGTTCCTCCATTATATATTTTTTACATTTGTATAGCTTTATATACATTTTCATAAAAATATTATCATTAATTGTAAAAAAGCGCAATACTTTTGTATGGTATTTTTTTATTACATTTTTATGACAAAATATATAAAAATCATAATATTAACTTGGAGGTATTATATGTTCGAGATTTCAAAATACAAAAAGAGTAATGTAAAACTTAGTATTCGTTTACCTGAAAAAATGAATGAAACTTTAAGAAAAATTGCTAAAAAAGAAAATATGAGTTTTAATAATGTTTTGGTTAGTTGTATTCAAAATTCATTAGATGAAATGGATTTAGCTAAGTATAAAGATGTAGATATTTATGAAGATGAAGAAGTTAATTTAAAAAACAATAAAGATGATAAAAAGTTAAATGTTTAAATTTTTTAGTTTATTTTCAATATTTTATAAAGCAAAAAGAAAACAAATTCTAAATATTTGCTTTCTTTTTAATTGTCATTTGAAATTGTAATATTCTATTGTCAATTTCTTTTTATTTATCCATATATTTAATATTCTTATACTTCTTCATAATCTATCAATTTTATCTGGTTTGAAATAAAATCCTTATTATCATAAATTTCTTTTGATAAATCTGTAGATAAGTACTTTTTATTATCATCTGCAAATACAGTAACTACTGCATCTGGTATGTTTTCACTTATTAAGATACTTCCAATTAAATTTGCACCTGAAGAAATACCTACACCTACACCTAATTCTTTTGAAAGTTTCCTTGACATATTTATTGCATCTTCATCATTTATTAATATTATTTCATCTATCTTACTTTTATCCACTAAATCTGGAACAAAGTCATCTCCTATTCCCTCTATCTTATGCTGACCTAGTATTTTACCCTGTGATATTATTGGCATTTTATCAGGTTCAATTGCAATTGTTTTCATATTTTTAAACTTTTCTTTTAATCTCGCTGTTGTTCCCATTAATGTTCCACCTGTTCCAACACCTGATACAAAACCACCTATTTCTTCTGGTACTTGCTCAATTATTTCTTTTCCTGTTGTTTCATAATGAGCCTTAAAATTATCAATATTTGCAAACTGATTTGATAGAAAACCATTTTTTTCTTTTGCTAATTTTTTTGCTTCATCAACACATTTTATAAATCCACCATCTTCTCTTGATATTAGTATAATATTTGCACCAAAACTTTTCATCAATTCTACTCTTTCCTTACTTGCCCAGTCTGGCATAAATATATATACTGGGTGGTTATAATATGCACCTAATGCTGAAATAGATATACCAGTATTTCCACTAGTTGCTTCAATAATTGGCATACCTTCTTTTAAATCGCCCCTTTGCTTTGCATTTTTTATAATGTAATATGCGACTCTATCTTTTATACTACCTGTTATGTTAAAATATTCAAGCTTTGTATATATATGATTTTGTTTTCCTTTGTATTCATAATTTATTTTTATCATAGGTGTATTTCCAATTACCTTTTCTCCCACTAACATATTACTAACCTCCTAATTGTTATAGTATATGTATATTTTTTCAAAATGTCCCTATTTAGAACGTTTCTGTTTGGACATTTTTGTCCATTTTGGGACAGTTCTTTAGTATTTATAAATTAATTTTTTATTTTCACACCTAAAAGGTATAATGAGCTATATATTTTTATTTTTAATATAGCTGTTTTTAAATTCTTCTGCTAATACATCCATGTTAATTATATCATAATATTTTCCATTAACAAATTTTGCTTTTCTCCTTCTTCCATATACTTTAAATCCACATTTTTCATAACATGCAATTGCTCTTTCATTGAATTCAAACACATCTAATTTAATATTATTTAAATTTAAATAATTAAATCCATAGTCTAATATTAGTCTAATTGCTTCTGTTCCATATCCTTTGTTTCTTGCTTGTTTATCTCCTATAAATATTCCTAAAGTTGCTGTTCTATTAATATGATTTATATCTTCTAATGATATACTTCCTAATAGTTTGTCTGTTTCTAATTCAATTATTCCAAATGTTGCTTCATCCTTTATATGTTCCTCTAAATATTTCTTTTCTGCATCTATTGTTACTACTGTTCCACTTCTTCCTATATAATCTGTTGTTTCAAAATCATTCATCCATTCTGTGAATTTTTCTACATCTTCTGTGTTTCTTGGAGATAAATATATTTTTTCTCCTAATAATTTTTTAAAATATTTCATATTAATCATCCTTTCATTTCAAAATTTAATCTTTGTATTTTCATATTTTGAGATTTATAGAATTCTATTGCCCCTTCATTAAAACTCCAACAGTTTAATTCTATTCTGTCACAATTTAATTTTTCAGCTACCTTCTCCACCTCTTTCATCATTAATTTTCCAATTCCTTTTCTTCTGTAATTTTCATCTACTCCTATTTTTCCAATATGTAATATTTTTGCATCTTTTAAATTTGGATGGTCTTTTATTTCCTTTATTTTAAAAATACATACTCCACATATTTTATTATCATTATTTACTACAACAATTATATTTCTTTCTTTATTTTCAATTGTTTCATCAAATTCTTTTTCAGTTTCTTTTTTAGTTTTTTCTTTGAAAATATCTGGTCTATTTTTACAATGTAATCCTTGCATTTGTATAAATAATTCTACAATTTGTTCTTTATCTTCAATTTCTGCTTTTCTAACTTTCATCTAATCACTTCCTTTATAATAATTTATATTTGTAGCATACTTCATCATATTCTTTATCTCCTATTGGTATTTTTCTTTCCTTAAATAGCTCTCCACCAATTCTTTCATAAAATATTCTTGCATTTTTATTATCTTTTAAGCACCATATAACTGCTTCTTCATATCCTCTTTCTTTTAGTATTTCCATAGCTTTTTTAGATAATTTCTTACCTATCCCACTATTTCTTTCTCCATATTTTATATATAAAGCATATATTTCTCCATATTCTTTTTCATCACCTCTATTTTCTCCAAATCTACAATAGCCTTTTATTTCATCATTTTCAATATAGACTAAAGCTTTTTGTTTTGAATATTTTTCTTTTATTCTTTTTGCTCTGTCTTCATAATTTAAGTTTTCTAAATATCTACTGTCAATTATTCCTTTGTATGCTATTTTCCAGTCATCTACAATTATTTTTGCAACTTCATATATATCTTTTTCTTCATAATATCTAATCATTTTTATTTCTCCCCTTTCTAAGTAAAGAAATAAAGCCTTGCCAAGAAATCTTATAATTAAGACTCCTTAGCAAGACTTATTCATCTTACCTTCTAGTGTAAGTAATCCTCTATTTTAATTACCCTGTATCGCTCAAGCTTAAACTCTTAGATACACTCTTAATTTATATTTAAAATTTTAACATGTATTTTTATTACTGTCAATAGTATCTTACATAATTTTATAAAAATGTGTTCCAAAATGGACAAATATGTCCAAACAGAAACGTCCCCCATGCGACATTATTCTGTTCTTAGTGCTTCTACTGGGTCTTTTTTACTTGCCATTTTTGCTGGTATTAGTCCTGCAATTATTGTTAATATCATACTTATTAATACTAGTATTACTCCTCCTATTGGTGGAAGTGCTACATTTACTGCAACTCCTGTTACTTTATAGATTATGCTATTTATTGGGAATGTTAATAATATTGTTGTTCCTATTCCTAATAGTCCTGCAATTAAACCTATTATAAATGTTTCTGCATTAAATACTCTTGAAATATCTTTTTTAGATGCTCCTATTGCTCTTAATATTCCTATTTCTTTTGTTCTTTCTAGTACAGATATATATGTTATTATTCCTATCATTATTGATGAAACGATTAATGATATTGCAACAAAAGCTATTAATACATAACTTATTGTATCTATTATTTGACTTACTGAATTCATCATTACTCCAACTATATCTGTATAACTTATTACATTTTCTTCTTTTCCATCATCTCTTTGTTTTTGATTATATTCTTCTATTGCATTTGTTATCTTGTCTTTTGCTTCAAAGTCTTTTGGATATATATTAATTGATGTAGGACTGTTTAAGTCAATCGCTCCTAATTTTTCTAGATTTGTTTCATAATTTGCATTTGCGTTTTCATTATATGTTTCCATTACTTTTGCTAATTCTTCACTACTTAAATTTGCCATTGCCATTTTTTGTTCCGTACTTAAATTGTTATAACTAAATTCTTTCTTTTCTTCATCTGTTGGAAAGTCTAATCCTGTAAATACATTTACTTCTGGATTTTCCTTTTGTTCTTTTACTATTTCTGCTTCATTTGATTTATTAATTACATATTCTTTTAAATCTTTTAGATATCCTATTCCTCCACTCATTCCAGCTGCTACACTTTGTTCGTTTTGTTTTATAATTCCTACTACTTTTACCGTTTCTGCATTATCAATTTTTCCCTTCATATATTCATCATCATCACTTTTATCAATCCAAAGCCCATTTTCTTTTTCATAATAGTCTGAATTTAAGATTAATTTAAATGATAAATTTAATAACTCATCATAAGAATATGAAGTTTGCTCACTTTCTTGCACTTCTTCTCCATTTTGTACTGCTTTCCATTTTTCTTCTAATTCTTTTTGGTCTTTTAGTCCTAGTGTGTATAATGTATAATCACTTATTTGATTATTTTCATCTACTATTAATACTACTTCATTATATGCCTCTGGCCATTTACCAGCTAACATATCATATTGTGAATGCAATAACTCTTCATTGTCTAGCATCTCTTCCCATACATCTGTATTTGACATGCTCATACTAGAACTAAACATTGAACTCATACTTGAGCTTTCCTGTGCTTCTATCATATCACCCATTCCAAGTGCATTCATTGTTGTACTTGGGTTTACTTTAACTATGCCATCTTCAGTATTTTCTTTGTATAAGTTTAATTTTAAATCATAATTATATTGAATTGCATTTGCATTATTTACAATTTCATTATTTCCTTCATCCATATATTTCTTTAATTCTGTTAAATTATTACTCTGTATTTTACTAGATAAAGTTGATATCATATCTGTCATTACATCTGTTGAGTATATTTTCCCATCTTCTTTTACTGTTTCTCCTTCTTCTTGTTCTCCCATTAATTTTTGTATCATACTAGACAAGTCTACAGTTGATTCTTGTATTGTAATTGGATATGATGATAGAGTTTCTTCCTCAACTCTATTTATATAGTTTTGAACTCCATTTGATATTGATAAAATTAATGCTATCCCAATAATTCCAATACTTCCTGCAAATGAAGTTAAAATTGTTCTTCCTTTTTTAGTCATTAAGTTGTTCAAACTTAATCTTAAAGCAGTAAAAAATTTCATTGAAGTTCTACCACTTTTTGCCTTTATGCCTTTTTCTTTTTCCTCATCTTCTTTTGTAAATGGTTTAGAATCATCTGTTATTACTCCATCTAGTATTTTTACTATTCTACTAGAATATTTTTCTGCTAAATCTGGATTATGTGTTACCATTACAATTAACTTATCTTTTGATATTTTCTTTAATATCTCCATTATTTGTACACTTGTTTTTGTATCTAAAGCTCCTGTTGGTTCATCTGCCAAAATTATGTCTGGATTATTTACTAATGCTCTTGCAATTGCAACTCTTTGCATTTGACCACCAGATAATTGATTTGGCTTTTTATGAATTTGCTCTTTTAATCTCACATCTTCTAATGCTTTTATTGCTCTTTGTTTTCTTTCTTTTCTAGATATTCCTGAAATTGTTAACGCTAATTCTACATTTTCAAGAACAGTTTGATGTGGTATTAAATTATAGCTTTGAAAAACAAAACCTACTGAATAGTTTCTATATGCATCCCAATCTTTATCTTTAAAATCTTTTGTTGATTTCCCATTTATTATTAAATCTCCACTTGTATATCTATCTAGTCCACCAATAATATTTAAAAGTGTTGTCTTCCCACATCCACTTTGTCCTAATATTGATACAAATTCATTCTTTCTAAATTCAATACTTATTCCTTTTAGCGCCTCTACTTTTGTATCTCCTGACACATATTCTTTTGTTATATTTTTTAACTTTAACATACATTTCCTCCTATGTCCTACTGGGGACGTTTCCTTTTGGACATTTTTGTCCATTTGGGGACAGATCTTATTTTTAACTGCTCACCATTTTATATTTATACCACACTTTTTTTATTTTTAGTAGTATTTTCACAATTAATTCACAAAAATTGCTAGATATTGTTTTTTTATAATCATTTCTCCAACGCTGGCTATCTAAATATTTTTAAAAATTCGAATGTGACCAAAATAGTTTTAGTAAATTGTTACAAGAAATTGATTGTCGTGTATTTGACATAATATTCCTTGTATTGTATACTTAATATATAAAATATTTTGAAAAGGAGAATCTTTATGGGAATTGACAGAGAAAAAATATTTTTTCCTTACCTCAGCAACTATGATGTTGAGGAAATGTATATTATTTTGAAAGGCTCACGCAAAGGCATATCATCTTTTATGAAAAAAGCCAAGAGTGTTGCAACTGGTAATATCTATAAAGATGAGGAAGCTTTGTTTGAAATTTTCAAGGCAGAATTACCTAATGAAATTAAAGCACGGAAAATCCAATACTTTGGAGAACTCGTACAGATGATTTCATAGGTACAATTAAGCCATACAAATGTAACAATTTGTGTGGCTTAATATTTTTTCATATTTTTCTCCTTTTCTTTTAACATAAGTAAAATCTGTTCAAAAATGAATATTATACATATGAATGTTCTA
>CALXXH010000059.1 GCA_944392635.1 uncultured Clostridia bacterium
AATGCAATATTTATATCTCTAAATGTATTTTCAATTACTTTAGTCATCTCTGCTGTTTTTATATCAGTAACAACTATGTCTCCTTTACAAAAAGATGCATACAAATTTTTAATTTTCTCTCCAATATCTTTGTCATCAGCACCAATTGTTCTTGAATTATTCTCTAATTCATAAATCATATTTCCTGGAATAATTCTTTCTGGGGCATGTACTAAATGAATATCTTCTCCTATTTTTAATCCTTTATTTTCAATTATTGGTCTTATAAATCTATCTATTGTTCCAGGTGATATTGTTGACTCTATTACTATTATTGCTCCTTTATTACATACTTCTAAAACTGTTTCAACTGCTGACACTACATATTTTGGGTCTATCTTCTTATCTTCTTTTTCATAAGGTGTTGGTACTGATACTATATAAATATCTTCTTTTTGATATTCTGTTGTGAATTTTATATTTGATTTTAATGCTTTTGCAAATAACTCATCTAGTCCTTTTTCTTCAAAAGTTGTTTTTCCTTCATTTAACGTATGCACTAATTCTTTATTATAATCTGTTCCTACTACCTCTACTCTATGTGCTGCCAACATTAAAGCCGTTGGCAAACCTATATAACCTAATCCTATTACATTAACTTTCATTTTTTATTACTTCCTTTCCTATTTCATTAAATAAAGCATATGCCTCTAACACGCAATCTTCCATTGAACAATACTTCCATCCTCCATACCTTCCTATGCTATATATATTTACTTTCTTCATTTGCTTTTTTATTTCATCAAGTTTTCTATTATGTTCCTCATTGATGTGAACATAAGCTGGATTCATTATAATTGATTCATAACTTTCTAACTTATGATTATCAATTATTTTTAACTTCTTCAAATTTTCCAATGTTAATTCAAGTTCTTTTTTAACATCTATTTCTACATTTTTAGGAAATCCTATTTCTACATACATACTCAACTTATCTTTTAATAAAATATTATTATAAAATCCTATTCTATAAAAATTTATGTATTTGTCTGGAATATACATCCAATGTTCTTTATGTTTTGAGTTTTTATTAAATCCTAAATTTAATACAAGAACTTGATTATATGAAAGTTTATCAGAAAACGTATGGTAATCAATATTTTCGAATAATTTCAAAAAATTATTAAATGGAATTGTGTTTATAAGATACTCATAATATATCTTTTCTCCATTTATAGTTTCAATATAATTTTCTTGTTCATTTACTTTTATAATTGCTGTATTTAATATAATCTTGTTTTTATCTAATTCTTCATAAATTGCATTTATATAACTTTGTGCACCAGACTTTGGATATAGGAACTCACTATTATATGATTTATCTGTATTTTCTTTCATATTATTAATAATTTCTCCTATATTAGCATAAGGAAAAAATCTTCCCATTGCATTTTGATCAAGTAATTGTAAATTACACGCATATAATTTTTCATTATACGGTTTTAAAAATTTATCAACAATTGCTTTTCCAAATTTACCATACAACATCTCTAAAAAATTCTTATATTTATCTTCCTCTTTTTTATTATATAAATCATACAAACATTCTATAAATTCTTTTTTAGGCAACTGGTGAATATTCATTTGAAATGGATAGTTTATTTTCTTTCCTTTATATAATACTTTAGTATTTTTCTTTTGAAATACTAAATTTTCCATTTCTATTTTTTCAATAAAATCTTTTTTCATTTTTTCATCTTTAAAATGATAAAAATGACCTGAATAATCCCAAATAAATCCATCCTTCTTTATTGTTCTACAATATCCCCCAATAGTTTTTTCTTTTTCAAGTATTAAATAATCTTCTTTCGCTTTACGTGCAAATGATAGTCCCGTTATACCTGCACCTATTATTAAATATTTTACTTTACTTTCTTTCATATTTTCCCCTTCTTTGTATATACATTAAATAAAACTTTTTTCAAATTTTCCTTAATGTTATTTGTATTATAATTTTTTAACACATATTGATGTCCCAATTTATTAAATTCAGGTTGCTTTTGAATTATTTCATTTATTTTATCACTTACTTCTTCTTCACTACTTGCATATTGTGTATATGGAAATTTATAACTATATATTATTTCTTTTCCTTTTATTAAAGCCTCTAATAACATTAATGAAAGTCCATCATGTTTTGGCATTCTCAATAATATAGTTATTTTATCATATAATTTTTCCATTTTTTCATGTGATATTCTTCCTAAAAATTGAACATTTTTTAAATTTAAAATATCATTATCATTTGCTACTATATAAAATTTCAATTCAGGATATGTCTCTGCTGCATATTTTACATATTTTAATCCATAAAACTCTTCTTTTTTTTCTGGCATATATACCAAAACACTATGTTTAATAGGTAATTCTGAATAATTTGTATTACTCCAATTAGGTACAATTGGCATTTCAATAGCATCTATTCCAATTTCTTTTAATTCTTCTTTGAGTACGGGTGAACATGTTAAATTGCAATCAATATATTTTAAAACTTTATTAAAATTTTTATTTTCTTTAGCTAAAAGAACATCAGTTCCAATCCAATGAGAAATAACTTTTTTATTAAAAATTTTAGCTAAATATAAATAAATATTTCTTTTATAACATCCATATCCTATATAAACTATATCTGATTTTATTATTTTTCTTATCGACTCAATTAATTTTTTAATTTTTCCTTTATTATTATTTAATTCTAAAACTTCGATATCAGAATTATCTAACATATTTTTCAACTGTTCTTTTTGTGTATCAAAACTTATTAATAATATTCTCATATCACTTTCTCCTATTTCTCCCTTTAATCATACTAAAAATATATTTTACTATGTCTTTATAGTTATACACAATTATCAACATAGCTAATAAATTCAATAACGAAATTATCAATAAATTTGTAATTACCACATTCGCGATAGTTATTCCCAATAATGTTATAGTTGTTATTACAAAGTGTTTTATTGGCATTTTATACCATAATTTTCTTGAAATAATTGTTCTTGCCCAAAAAAATACCAAATAAGATATTCCCGTTGCAATAGCTGCACCAACAGCCCCATATATAGATATTAATATAGTATTTAATATTAAATTTACAATTAGTGAGATTACAGAAACAACTATATTGTATCCTGTTTTCCTTGAAAATGAAATTCCTAACATTGTTGTCTCACTCATTGTATAGAAAATAGGATAAAACAACAAAAATGGAAAAATATATATTGCTTTTTCATATTCTTGACTTAGAATATATGGAATTACATTTTTAAATAATAATATTCCAATCAAGATCACTGACATCCCTAGTGCTACTCCTCTAGAAACGAGCTCATATTTTGAATTATCTACATTGTTTTTTTTCCATTTGAAGGCCACCGGTGACCAAAAGGATGTGAAACTAGTTTGTAACAGTCCTAAAACATTTGTAATTCTTAATGCTACTGAATAATATCCAATCTCTTCATAAGTTGACATTATTCTTAAAAAAATAGTATCCATTGAATTTAATCCATATCCTATCAATGTTGCTGGAACTAATGGAAGCCCAAATTTAAAAATCTTTTTCAATTGTATTTTATCAATTAATCCAGTCGATATTTTAATATTATTTCTACATACAAAACATAATATCAAGCTTGTTATTAATTGTGATAATATAGTTGCATATATAACTGACTCAAAATTCCTCTTATAAAATAATAACAATAAAACTAATGCTATTAAATTAAATAATTTACTTAAAATATTCCATAAAGAATATTTTAAAGCTTTTTCTTCCATTCTGATAGATAATAAAAGAAATTTTTCTATTATAAACAACGGTGTACATATAGCTAGCAATATCACTGGAAACGTAAAATTTTTATCATCAAATAATAATTGTGAAAAGAATTCTCTAAATACTATCATAATAATTGCAACTACAAAAGTATTTATAAATGGAATAAGCATACAATTAAATAATAACTTTCTCTTATCAGTACATTCATTATATTCTCTCATATAGGCTTGATCTATCCCAATTAATACTATTAAAGTAATAATAGTATTAGCTAAATTAAACATGCTTGACATTCCAAACTGATCTGGAGAAATTAAGTTTGAAGTTACTGGCACAGTAATAAAGCTTATAATTGCTCCTATAATAGGTCCTATAGAAAATCCAATAAATTTCTTAGTAAATTGAAACAATTTTTCACCTCCTAAAATAAATGATGCAATATATTTTTTTCATATCTTCTTATGAATTTTATTCAATAAATTCTTTTGCAATTTTTTCTGAACTTAATAAACTTAAAGGTTTATACTCAACTCTTTCATTTATTATATCTTTAATAGCTTTAATAATATCTTCTTCCGTATTTTCGCATAATTTATATCTATTGAAGCTTTCAAAATATTTTCTTAATTCTTCTTTTTTATCTCCATCTAAAATAATTAATATTGGCTTATTGGTTGCTGCGTAATGATATATTTTTCCCGGAATCTGCGTTCCCTTCTTATTACATATACACACCAATATATCTGAATTTTTTTCTAATTCTTCTACTACATTCATTTTTTGTCTTGGTCTAATAGATACATTTTCTTTTACTTCTAATTTAATATCACTATTCCCACATATATTTAAATAGCAATCATTATCTTTTATAATAGCATCATATAAAGGTTTTATATTTCTATCACTTGACTTATAATCTCCAAAATATCCAAGTGTTACCTTAGAATTTGATACTTTTGTAAATATCTTCTCTTCTATATATGGAATAGGCACAAATTTCATTTTATCTTTATATTCTGGATAGTTTTTTTGTTGTTGTTCTAAAGTAAATGGTGATACATATACCACTTCATCACATAGTCCAATCAATCTTTTTTCTTCTCTTTTTATCACATTTGATGGTATTATTGAATTTTTATTAATATCACCCACAAATGGATCTCCCCAATATTGAATCCATTTTTTCGTTATATTAGGATTCAGTTCTATTAGCCTTTCAGCAATTAAATGTGAAGATTTTGGATCTGAAGAACTAATAATTAAATCAAATTTTTCCTTTATAAAATTTTTACTCACTTTACTTACAAGTGTCTTTTTTGGATCATATATAGAAAACTTAGTATAAATCTTATAAATTTTATTTTTTATAACTTTTTTTAAATTATTTTTTTGATTTATATTGTTTGTTATATTATTCTGAATAGCTCCAAGCTTTAGCCAATATCTATTTTTCACATTTATAATCTCACTAATATCATTACTATAAATTGAATTATTTACAACCTCTGAGCTAAGTGAAGTCACTTCGTTACCTAGTTTTTGTAGTCCCTTTATGATAGCTATATTTCTCATATTAGCAGATGAATTATACTCCAATGGTGTTGAGGTAATATATAATATTTTCAATCTATTCTCTCTCCTTCCTTCTATACGAATATAAAATAATTATACCTAAAAAAATTATAATGAATCCACCTCTTATAAATGATATAAAATCTGCACTCGGTACAAAAGTAAACAAATGTATTGCCATAGCAGATGCTAATAAAATTTTAGTTGTTTTTTCTGGAATAATTTTTAATACATTGTCTACTTTTCCTAGCATATATCCTAAAATTCCAAAAATTAGTGGTATTCCGATTATACCAAATTCTATATATGAGAATGTTAATAAATCATTTGGCGTTCCTCCTGTTATTTTCCAATTTATCCCTCCAAAAAACAAAGAAGTATTTTCATATGAAGCTGAAAAATTTATCCCTGGAATCATAGCAATTATTGAAGTTATAAAATCTTGTCCATATCTAAATCCGAAAATATCAGTTATATTTTCCATATTTATAATATTTTCAAAGGGATACATGAACTGATATATATAGTTCATATAGCCTATATTTATTTTTCTCCAATTTCCTAATTGCAAATATAAAGAGAAACTATCTAGTATATCTAACAACGGTAAACTAAAAATGGCAATTACTATTATTAATTTCCATGGTTTCTTTATGAATTTATATACATACACCAAGGCAAAACTTAATATGAAACATATTAATGGCGCTCTTCCCGCATTAAAAATATAATACATTATTGCTAATATAGTAGATATTACAAAACAAATTTTAAAAATAAATTTATTTTTCACTTGTTTTTCTTTTAATAATAAATAAAAAGCAAATGGTGCTACTGTTACTAATCTTGCTGGTATAATTAAAATCACATACGTTCCTGATATATAATTGGTCTTATCTGTACTAAATGATCTAAATATTTCCGCATATGAAAAAGCATTCTTTATTCCTCCAAAAGCACCAAAATATATAATTAAAGATATCCCACCAATAATTAAAGTAAAAAATCCAACTAGTTTTAAAATAAATATAAACCTTTGGTCATTAAATTCAATAATATCTTTTGTATTTTTCTTATTGCTTTGATTATATGCACAATTAAATATAAAAAATCCAACTAAAACAAGGATTGCTGGAAATATCAACTCCCAATTTGTCCTACCAGTAATAAATTTCTCTTCTTGAGGAAATTGATTAATTATCTGCTCAGTATTTAAAATAACGATTATTGGAATTATACAATAATATAAAAGTATTCCAAACGTAATACCAGCATAACATCCTACAAAATTATTTTTTTTATTTTTTTTTCTCAAATTAAATATTAAATATATTCCTACTAAAAAATATATTATACATATTATAATGTTCACTTAATTTCTCCTTCTTTATTTCTTTTGTTCCTAAAATAAACTATATTCTTCTATTAATTTTTTTTCCATCTGTTCCCATGAATATTTTTCATTATAAAGTTTTTTAGCATTATCTGACCATTGCTTTTGCAATTCTTTATTTTCAGCTAAATTTTCTATAATTTCTATAAATTTTTTTGCATCATATGAAATACTAATTCCAATATTTTCATTTTTTACTAATTTATCTATCCCTGTATTTTTACATACAATAATTGGTTTTCCTAAAGCCATAGCTTCATATAATTTATTTGGCGCAGAATATTTATGATTTGAAATTTCTGGATTATATGTAGCAAATAAAACATTTGCATCCTCTTCCAAATTCAATACATCTTCATATTTCATTTGTCCATAATAAAAAATATTGCCATATTTTTCTGACAATTCACTAAAATATTCTTGCAATTGTCCAAATCCTCCTATATGTAATTCGAAATCAGGATATTTTTTTATTTCTTCTCCTATTTCTTTTAACAATCTATCCTTTTGTAAAATTCCAACATAAACTATTTTTAGCTTACCATTAGATGACTTCATTACTTTTTGTTTTATATTATTTCTACCTATTTTAGGAGTATTGTAAATTACAATACATTTTTTAGGCCTTGCTTTTTTTATTTGCTTTCTTCGTTCTTCTGTACATATAATTGTTAAATCTGCCTTGTTAATAATATTAATTTCTGTATTTTCAACAATTTTCTTCATTTTATTAGGCACATAATGTGAATCTATATAATAATCAAAAATATCATATACCATTTTCTTTTTAAAAAACTTTGATATTAACCTTGCAGGCAATGC
>CALXXH010000060.1 GCA_944392635.1 uncultured Clostridia bacterium
CAAAAAGAGAGGAGTTCTACAATGAAGTTAAATTTGGAATTTTGCAAGGAACAAGAAAATTTAAAGCCAGAAGAAAAAGAATTAAATAAAAAAATAGAAAAAAACTTAGGAAATTATGAAATAGTAAAAGAAAGGGATAGCAGTATAGAATTAATGCTTAGTTTATCTACAATTAGACAAAACATTATAAATTGGTATCCGTTAGAGAAAAATGCGCAAATACTTGAAATAGGAGCAAATTATGGAGAAATTACAGGTTATTTATGCAATCTTTGTGAAAATGTTACTTCAGTAGAATTATCAAAAGAAAAAGCAAAAATAATAGAAAAAAGACATTCAACTAAAGAAAACTTAGAATGTATAGTTGGAAATTTAGAAAATATACAAATAAACAAAAAATTTGATTATGTAATAATAATAGGACAAATAGAAAAAGCAAGTAAATGGCTTCCAAACAGTAACAATCCAGAAAAAGATTTATTATTACTTTCATCAAAAATGTTAAAAGAAAACGGAAAGATTTTATTTGCAACAGATAATAAATTTGGAATACAATATTGGAATGGAAAAAAAGATTTAGAAGGTACTTTAGAATATAAAAATTTAATTGAAGAAAGAACAAAAAATGGAAGTAAACTTTTTGGTGAAAAACAATTAAAAGAAATAATAGAAGAAACGGGGTATAAGAATTACAAATTTTATTATGTCTTACCAGATTATAAAATGCCTAATCTAATATATTCAAAAGATTATACAATAACTAAAGAAGATATAAGCAGAAATTTTCAATATTACGGATTAAATGAGTTAGTCAATTTTAATGAAAATGAAGTTTATCTACAACTGTTAAATGAAAATAAAGAAATTTTCAATTTCTTTGCTAATTCATTTTTTGTAGAAATAGGAAATGAAACTATGCAAAATAATATCAAATACATTACTTTTTCAAATTACAGAAAAGAAAAATATAGAATTATGACTATTATTAAAGATGAAGAAGTAATAAAAAAAGCTACAAACAAAACTGCTCAAGAACATATAAATAACATACTAAAAAGTAATTTAGCATTTAACAAGGCAAATGTAGAAATGATAGAAAAAGAGCAAAATGGCAAAATAGTTAGCAAATATATAAATGCAGAAAGATTTGATATATTTTTAGAAAAAGCAAATGAAAAAAGCTTTATAGAAAATTTTGAAAAATATACTAATATCTTATACCAAGATGCAATAGATTTTGAGCAAATAAAGAACAATCCTGAATTAAAAGAAACAATTAAAAACTATGATACAAGCAAATTAGAAAAAATGAAATTTACTGAAAATGCTTATCTAGATTTTATACCAAAGAATTGCTTTTTAATAAATGATATCTTTTATGTTTTCGATCAGGAGTGGGTTGAAAGATATATGCCAATAGAATATATTATTTATAGAGCAATACAAAATTCTAACTTAGGAGAAGAAAAAAAGAAATTATTAAATAAAAAATATAATATAACAGAAAATGAGAATTTATTTATAAAATTAGAACAAGAATTTAAAGAAAAATCAACAGATAATATTATGTTAAAAGAAATATTCAATAGAAAAACTGTAAATAGAGAAGAAATTGTAGCAACAATGAACCATTATTATAATTTAAAAAATATTGCAG
Source organism: uncultured Clostridia bacterium (assembly GCA_944392635.1). Taxonomy (GTDB): domain Bacteria; phylum Bacillota; class Clostridia; order TANB77; family CAG-508; genus CAG-269. The sequence continues at coordinate 1,658 of CALXXH010000060.1, forward strand.
AAATACAAAAAGTAGAATTGCAAGAAGAAATAAAACAACTAAAAAATGAAATAGATAGTATTTATGGTTCAAAAACATGGAAAATAGCAGAAACATTAAGGAAAATTAAAAATATAGGAACTAAGAGAGGAAAGAAATAAAATGAGTGTGAGATTAAGAGATAAACTTTTTCCAGAGGGTGGAAAAGTAAGACAAGCATTAAGAAAAATAAATAGAATAATTCATGGATTAAAACCAAGTAATGTAATAAAATTTTTAAAGTCTGTAAAAAATGAAGGATGGAAAAACACATGGGACAAAATGAAAAATAATGTGCAAAATGGAACTCAAATTCCACCATATGAAATTTGGATGAAGTTTAATGATCCAACACAAGAAGAATTAGAAGAACAAAGAAAAACAAAGTTTAAGCTAACACCTAAAATTAGTATATTAGTACCAATGTATAATACACCAGTTAATTTCTTTAGTGAATTAGTAGAGTATATGATTAATCAAACATATCCTAATTGGGAACTTTGCTTAGAAGATGGAAGTCCTGAAAAAAGTAAAGAAATAGAAGAAATATGTAAAAAAGATAATAGAATTAAGTATAATTATACTGGAAAAAATTTAGGAATAGCAGGAAATACAAATGAAGCACTAAAAAATGCAACAGGAGACTATATAGCACTTTTAGACCATGATGATTTATTACCAGCAAATTGTTTATATGAAGTAGTAAAGGCAATTAATGAAGATCCTAGTATTGAGTTTATTTACACAGATGAAGATAAAATAACAACAACAGATAAACCAAGATTTGACCCACATTTTAAACCTGATTTTGCAATAGATACATTAAGATCAAATAATTACATTTGTCATTTTAGTGTATTTAGAAAAGATTTAATGGACAAGTTAGGTGGAGAAAGAAGCAAATATGATGGAGCACAAGATTATGACATTATAATTAGGATGGCTGAAATAGCAAAAAATATAAAACACATACCAAAAGTTTTATATCACTGGAGAGTTCATGAATTGTCAACAGCAAAAGCAGGAGGAGATGCTAAACCATATGCTTTTGAAGCTGGAATACCAGTATTACAAGACCACTTAAAACGAGTAGGATTAGAAGGTGAAGTATCACATGGTGTAACACTTGGAACTTATAAAATAGATTATAAAGTAAAAGGAAATCCTAAAGTTACAATACTAATTCCAAATTATAATGAAGCTAAAACATTAAAAACTTGTATTGATTCAATATTAAAATTAACTACATATAAAAATTATGAGATAGTTGTAATAGAAAATAATAGTACTGAAAAATCAATATTTAATTATTATAAAGAATTAGAAAAAGAAGAAAGAGTAAAAATTTTACATTACCCAGAAAAGGGATTTAATTATTCGAAAATAATTAATTACGGTGTTAAAAATACAGATGGAGAATATATAATACAATTAAATAATGATACAGAATTATTAACACCTGATTGGTTAGAAAAAATGGTTGGAATGAACCAAAGAGATGATGTGGGAGCAGTTGGAGTTAAATTATATTATCCAGATGGAACTATTCAACATGCAGGAACTATCATTGGAATATATGGAGTTGCAGGACATGTATTTAAAGGATTATATAAAAAAGCTCATGGATATTTTGCAAGAGAAAGTCATATACAAAATTTAAGTGCTGTTACAGCAGCTTGTATGATGGCAAAGCGTTCAGTTTATGAAGAAGTGGGATATATGGATGAGGAATTTGCTGTAGCATTTAATGATATTGATTTTTGCTTAAAAATAATAAAATCAGGAAAATTAATAATATACAATCCTTTTGTAGAACTAATACATTATGAGTCAAAATCAAGAGGATATGATGATACACCAGAAAAGAAACAAAGATTTCAAAATGAAATTGATCTATTTTATCAAAAATGGGGAGATTACAAGAAAAAAGGAGATCCTTATTATAATATAAATTTAAGATTAGATTCTGATCAATTTGATATTAAACAAGAAAAAGTAGAACAGTAAAATAAAAGGAGAGTTATATAAAATGGCAGAAGAAATTCAAGAGAGTTCTAAAAAATTAGTAAAAACAAATAACTTTATAAAAGATAAAAAAAGTTTGATAATGAAATTTATATTTCCTTTAGAATTTATTTTATCATTATTAATCGCTTATGTTATGCTTAGATTTGTAATTATAAAAAACTATTCAGGTTATAATTCTTTGAAACATATTATAATGATGGGAATATTTGGATTAGCAATATTGGCAATAATAATATATAATTGTAAAAACAATAAAGGAAAAATAGAAAAAATTGTGATTGGCTTTTTAATACCAATTGGAATGATGTATTTAGTATTTATGTTGCCATCACAAGTCCCAGATGAACAAGCTCACTTAAGAAGAGCATATGAAATATCAGAAGGAGTTCTTATTGGAAGAAAAGATACAGTATCTGTAGTTCCTAGAGATTTGCAAACAAAAATAAAACCAAATTTAGAGACATATAGACAATTTAGTGAAAATTTAGCAGGAAGTACAGACTATAATGATAAAGTAGAAATAAACAATTCTGCAGGGACTTATCCATTTATATTGTATATATTCAGTGCTATAGGATTTCTAATATCAAGAGTTTTTGACTTAAATATTTTAATAGGATGTTATTTAGCAAAATTGATGAACTTTATTGTATTTCTATTTGCAGCATATTATACATTAAAAATAATACCATTTGGAAAATATGCTATGACAGCAGTTATGTTTATGCCAATGTTTCTTCATCAAGCAACTTCCACATCGGCAGATTGTTTAACAAATATAATATGTATGGTTTTTGTTGCTTATCTATTATATTTATATTTTAAAAAAGAAAAAGTTAAAAAACGAGAAGGAGTTTTGTTAGTTGCTTTAGGGGTATTAATGTCCATAGTAAAATATGTATATCTACCAATAATAGGACTTTCATTTATCTTTATCTTTTCTAAAAACATGAGCAAAAAATACAAGATAATTTTAATATCATCATTAGTCATATTATCAATAATTGCAGCATTAGGATATTATATTTTTACTAGTGGATATGGAACTGCATTTACAAATTATTTTGAATCAAATAATGTAAATGCTGCAGAACAAATTAAAGGTATGATTAATAATCCAAAAGGCTTTTTAGATACTTTAAATTATACTTTTAAAAATATGGGAGAAACATATATATATCAAATGGTAGGAATAGCATTAGGATGGTTATGTATTTATCCAAACAGAATATGGATTACAATATATATAATTGCTATGTTAGCTTCATGCTTTATTGAGAAAAATAAAGTTGCATTTAATTGGAAACAAAAAATATGGGGATGCCTAATATCTGTTGTGATAATCTTATTAATAGTAACAGGAATGTATATAACATGGACAAAAGTAGGAAATATCATAGTAGATGGAGTACAAGGAAGATATTTTATTCCAGTAGCTTTTATATTACTATTATGCTTATGCAAAAAAGAAAATTATATAAAAATAAAAAATATAGAATATAAATTTCCAATTTTATTATGCTTATTAAACTTACCAATTTTAAATACAATATATCATTTCTTTATATAAAAATATACTAATAAAAAGGAGAAACAATGAAAGTATTATTAATTATTCCAGCATATAATGAGCAAGAAAATATTGAAAAAACAGTAAAAACAATAAAAGACAACAATAAAGATATAGATTATATAGTTATTAATGATGGCTCAAAAGATAATACACCTAAAATATTAAATGAAAAAAATATAAATCACATTGATTTAGTAAATAATTTAGGAATAGGTGGAGCAGTACAAACAGGATATAAATATGCATATGAAAATAATTATGATATAGCAATACAATTTGATGGAGATGGACAACATGATATAAATTGTATTGATAAAATTATAGAACCATTAGTAAATGAACAAGTTGATATGTGTATAGGGACAAGATATTTGGATAAAAGTTCAAGCAAATTTCAATCAACATTTATTAGAAGACTGGGATCTAACATAATTTCTCTTTGTATAAAGATATGTACAGGAGCAAAAATAACAGATCCAACTTCTGGATTTAGAGCAGTAAATAAAAAAGTAATAGAAGAATTTGCAAAACATTATCCAACAGAATATCCAGAACCTGAATCAACAGTATCATTATTAGTAAATAAATATAAAATAAAAGAAGTACCTGTTAATATGAATGAAAGAGAAGGTGGAAATTCATCATTAACATTAAATCTCTGGAAACCGGTAGACTATATGATAAAAGTAATATTAGCAATTATAGTAGATAGTATTAGTTTTAGAAGAAAAGGAGGTAAAAAGTAATGCAAACAAATTTAAAAATTGTTTTGATAATAGTTGTATTAATTTATATATTCTTTATATTAAGAGCAGTAAAAAGAAAATATATGAGAATAGGTTATCTTGCATTCTGGTCTATAACAGGTGGAATATTAATTATTGCATTACTTATACCAAATTTAGTAGAAAATATTTCAAGTATATTAGGTTTTGGAATACCTATTAATATGATATTTAGTATAGCAATATTTATAATATTATACTTAATTTTTAATTTAACAATATTGATATCAAAAGAACAAAATAGAAATACATTACTTATACAAGAAATATCAATACTTAAAAAGAGAATAAATGAATTAGAAAAAAAAGAGGAGAAGCCTAATGGAGAATAAGCAAATTAAGTTATCTATAGTAGCAGCAGTATATAATTTAGAAAAATATTTGCCAAGATGCTTAGAAGCCCTAGTAAACCAAACTTTACAAGATATAGAAATCCTTTGTGTTGATGATGGCTCAACAGATTCAGCACCACAAATTATAGAAAAGTATGCAAAAATATACCCAGACAAAATAAAAACTTTTCATAAAGAAAATGGTGGTGAATTTACAACAAGAAATTATGGATTACAAAGAGCAAAAGGAGAATATGTAACATTTGTTGATACAGATGATTATGTAGAACCAAATTGGGCAGAAAAATTATACACAGCAGCAAAAGAAAATGATGCAGATTTAGCTGTTTGTGGATTTGAAAGAATTGATTTAGAAACAAGCAAAGTTGTAGCAACTAATATGACAAACTTTGGAAATACAGTAAAAGAAATAAATCCAAAAGATGACTTTATACTATTTATAAACCCAGCACCATGGAATAAAATCTATAAAAGAGAAAAAATAAAGGATTTAGAATTTTTGCCATTTAGAGGATTTAATGATACAATGTTTTTGGCAAGTTGTTATACAAGAATGAAAAAAATTGCATTTGTACCTGATGTTTTATACCATTACTATTTAAGATATGATTCACAAATACATACAGTAAACAAACAAGATGTAAATAATTTAAAAAAATATTTATTAGAAGTAAAACAATTATATATAAAATCTGGTAAATATAATGAAATGAAATATCTGTTAGACACATTTGCTTTTCTACACTTAGGAACATCAGTTATGTATAGAGTTTCATATGATAAAACAGTAGATATAAAACAAATGTTAAAAGACACTATAAAATATTTAGATGATAATTTTGGTAATTGGAGAAAATCACCATTTTTAAAATTAGGTCATTGCTTAAAAAAAGGACTAAAAAATATAGCTTTATGGGGAGTTTCTTTATTATATAAATTAGGAATACCAATTATTTATATAAAAGTATATAGATTTTTAGTAGATAAATTAAAAATAGATATCAAATTTTAAACTAAAAAAATAGAAATAAGAAATAAAAGAAAGAGGCTATAATTATGAAAATTGGAGTAGTAATAGTAACATATAATAGATTAGA
>CALXXH010000061.1 GCA_944392635.1 uncultured Clostridia bacterium
AATACTGAAATACCAACAAAAACTCTAATTTTCACAAACTTACAAAAAGTGGTCAGGTCTCGCTCATAACCCGAAGGGATAATGCTAATTTAATAAAAAAACACGAATACAAATAAAAAACAGATCAAAAAATCTGCTTTATATGATTAATATGATAAGAATTAGCATTCAAAAAAACTTCAATAACATCAACACGAACAAAAGAATTATAAATATAATTTTTATAAAGATAATATTTACAAGCCTTAAATAAATGTGATTTTTTATTTTTATCAACAGCATCAACAGGCTTGCCATATTTAGAATTAGTCCTAGTTTTAACTTCAAAAAAGACTAACTCATTATTTTTTAAATCTTTAGCTATAATATCAATTTCACCTTGATAGCAATAAAAATTTCGATCAATAATAATGTAGTTATTTTTAACTAAATAATCACAAGCTAAGTCTTCACCACATTTTCCAATCATTTGTCGAAAATACATATATACCCCCCAGCAACTTTCTTAATATAGCCATCTAATTCAAGCATAAATAAAATATTAGATATCTCACTAATAGACTTAGAAGTCTCTTTACAAATAGTATTTATTGATATAGGAGAATCATTAACTAAATTATAAACATCTTGAAATTTAGTATTTTTTAATTTCTTTTTTTGATTTTCTTTTATCCTTAATGTTACCTTTGAAAAAGAATCTAATTTATGATTCTTCTTTTTCAAATCAATAAGATTATCTAAAGTATTAGAATTATTAAAAGTATTAAGATTGTTAATAATATTAGAATCAACAAAATTTTTAAATTGATCAAATTCACACAAAATATCACTAGTACAAGTAACTAAGATAGCTCCTTCTCTAATTAACCTATTTGTTCCAACACCATGTAAATCATCAATTTCATGAGGTAATGCAAAAACTTTTCTGTCTTGCCCTTTAGCTAATTTTGCAGTTACACTAGTACCACTCCTATGAGCAGCCTCTACAACCAAAATTCCTAAAGAAAGCCCACTGATTATACGATTACGCTTTAAGAAAAAAGATGATTTAGACTTAGTATCAGGTGGATATTCAGTTACAATTAACCCATCATTTTCTAAAATAGTGTTATATAGTTCGATATTTTCCTTTGGAAAAATATGATTAAAACCATTACCTAGTACAGCAATAGTTCTGCCTTTTTCCATATATGAGCCCAAATGAGCAGATGTATCTATACCGCTTAGCTAAACCACTAATTATAGTAATACCATAATGAGATAATTCATTTGCAAATTGATGAGTTAATCTAACTCCATTTTCACTACATGCTCTAGAGCCTATAATAGATATGGAATCACGGTTTAATAAATCAATATTACCTTCAACATATAGACTTTTTGGTGGATTAGGAATATTTCTTAATTTTGAAGGGTATATACTATCATTTATATCAACTATTTCTATACAAATACCTCCTAACAAATTATCTAAGACGACATTTTCAGCACAATTATTAAATTATCTAAGACAACATTTTTTTAATTATCAAATTACCTAGACCAATATTTTCTATCCAGAGTCCTATATTGAATAGCTTCAGTCAAATGATAAGTTTTAATATCTTTAGAATTATCTAAATCCGCAATTGTCCTTGCAACCTTCAAAATCCTATTATATGCACGTGCACTTAAACCTAAATTTTCAAAAGCATTTCTTAGAATCTTTTTGCTCTCAAAAGAAAGCTTACAATATTCATTAATTAGTTTAGGAGTTAATTGAGAATTAGAAAAAATATTATGGTTTTTATAACGTTCTAATTGAATATTTCTTGCATTATTAACTCTTTGACGGATAGTTTTAGAATTTTCAGCAGAAGAATTAGATTCTAATTTATCATATTTAACAGACTCAACTTCAATATGAATATCAATCCTATCCAAAAGAGGACCACTAATCTTATTAATATATTTTTGTATTTGTGATTCATTACAAGAACATTCTTTATCATTAGAACCAAAATATCCACAAGGACAAGGATTCATACTAGCAACAAACATAAAGTTACAAGGATATGTAACCGTAGAATTAAGCCTACTTATAGTAACAACTCTATCTTCTAAAGGACCTCGCAAAAGCTCTAAAGTAGATTTGTTAAATTCTGTAAGCTCATCCAAAAATAAAACTCCATAATGAGCTAAACTAATCTCACCAGGCTTAGGATTTTTTCCACCACCAACTAAAGAAGTCTGCGTAATTGTATGATGAGGACTTCTAAAAGGTCTAGTACAAACTAATGGTTCATCATTTGATAATAATCCAGAGATACTATGAATTTTAGTAATTTCCAAAGCTTCTTCAAAATTTAATTTTGGAAGGATACTAGGTAAACATCTAGCAAGCATAGTTTTTCCAGAGCCGGGAGAACCAATTAAAAGACAATTGTGAAAACCTGCAGCAGAAATTTCTAATGCTCTTTTAACGTTTTCTTGACCTTTTACATCAGCAAAATCAAATGGATAATTAGAATTTAAACTTGAAATAAAATTAATTTTTGGAGTTTCTTGAATTTTAATAACACCATTTAAATAATTAATAACTTCATTTAAATTTGAAACAGGAATAACTTTAATGTCTTCAATAACAGAAGCTTCTTTAGCATTTGATTTGGGCAAAACAATTTTTTTAATTCCTAAATTTCTAGCTTCAATACAAATAGGAAGTATTCCATTTACATGTTCAATATTTCCATCTAAAGCAAGCTCACCAACAAATATAGTTTCTTGTAAATCATTTTCTAAATTAGAACTACAAATATCGCCATTTGCAATTAAAATTCCAACTGCAATCGACAAATCAAAGATAGAACCTTCCTTTTTAGTACTTGCAGGAGCAAGATTTACAACAATTTTTCGACTTAAAAATTCAGTATTAGAATTTTTAATAGCAGTTCGAACTCTTTCTTTAGATTCTTTTATACTTGTATCTGGCAACCCAACAATTTCAAAAGAAGGCATACCTGCAGAAACATCAACTTGAATTTGGACTAAATATCCATTAAGACCATTAAGTGCAATACTTTTTACGATTGATAACATTTTTTAAACCTTTCTACTTATATAGATAAATATCTTGAATTAAATAAAATAAAGTAATTAAGAAAATAATTAATAATAGATAGATTCTTAAATTAACAATATAAATTAATTCAAGATATCTAAAAAATATAAGATTATAATGTAAAGGAGAGTAGTATTATTGCATACTACATAAAAAGAATAACATAATTTCCAGAAAATGTCAATAAGCGTTTTAAAAAAATTATATATTTTTCAAAAATCTTTGAAACCAAGATTCTCTTGTTTCATCAAAAAATCTAAATTTCAAGAAAACTAATAAAAAACAAAAAGCTATTAAACTATAGAAAAATATAAGAATAATAGATAATTGCTCTATTTGCTGAGATGGTAATAAATTAAAAAAATAAATCAAATAATTTGAAATCATGAAATCACTCCTGTCATACCTAAAATATCTTGTATGTAAAATTATTTTACTAAACAAGAAGTTGAAAGTCAATATAAAATATTCAAAATAATACAAAAAACACAAAATATTACACAAAAAGCTATTTTTTTATAAAAATCGCTATTTCATTAAGTAATTCTAAAGCTTTATGAATTTCTTGCTCAGTATAATTACTCAAAATTTCCTTAGTTTCATTAATAACAGAATCATCAAGACCATACAAAATATAATCAGCAGAATGACCACTTAAATCTCTTAATTTTTTAATACTACGATAAACCAGATTACCTTTTCCATCTTCTACCAATCCTAAAAACTGACTAGAAACTCCAATTTCCCTTGCTAATTGAGTTTTATTCATATGTAATTCATTTTCCCTTATAAATTTAATCCTTTTACCTCTCTCAATTTGTTCGGTTTTTTCTGTATTATAACAATTTTTCATAACCAAAAGCTCCTTTAAATCAATATATAAGTATTTTACAATATAAAAAACACAAAAATATCAAAAAACATTTTGTTGAAATATGGTATTTTATGGAGATATATGGTAATATTATGTATATAATAGTAAAGGAGGAAACATATGCAAAATAAACCTATGAAAATATTAATAATAGAAGATGATAGAGATGATTGTAAAAATTTTATAAATGCGATTAAAAACAGGAAAGATATAGAACTAGTTGCAATTACAGATTCAGACATTGAAGGATTAAAGTACGTTAAATTGAAACATCCAGATGGTATAGTACTAGATTTAGAACTAAATAATAGTACAACAGGAAACACAGATGCCTTAAATTTTATACCAGAATTGAAAAAATTAAATCTTAACTATAAACCTATTATAATTGTAACAACTCATGTGGCTTCACAAACAACATATAATATTATCCATAAACAAGGTGCAGATTTAATATTGTACAAAGATCAAGCTAAATATTCTGTTGAACAGGTATTAAATACATTTATTAATATGAGAGAAAAAATGCCACAAAGAACAATTCAAACATTAAAAGAAGAAATGCAAAGAGATGAAGAAAAAATCTCAGCTTATATAAGTAAAGAATTAGATCTAATAGGAATAACATCAAAAATGAAAGGAAGAAAATATGTTCATGATGCAATTTTATATCTAATTGAAAATGAAGATAGCAAAGAAAATGTTATTAGACATCTAGCTAATGAATATAAAAAATCAACAAACACAATTACAAATGGAATACAAAATGCGATATTACGTGCCTGGAGGGTTTCTGCAGTAGAAGACTTATTAGAATATTATACTGCAAGAATTAACCCTGAAACAGGAGTACCAACAACAATGGAATTCATATACTATTATGTAGAAAAGATAAAAAAAGAATTATAAATTTTAGATACCTAGATTAAGAAAACAAAATCTAGGTATCTTTTTTTCGACTTTTTTCGCCAAATTTCACCAAGTTTTTCTATCACGAAATACCACTTAATTAATCCGATTAGGTGGTATTTTTTAATTAGACAAAAAGAAAAAAGAGAAACGTGAAGAAAAAGGTGGTGATAGAATGAGCTGGTTTGATCAATTTTGTTTATGGTTAAGCAAGTGGGTATAATATACAATCCTTAATAGTTATAGTTTACAGGGATTCCAGAAATGGAATCTCTTTTTACATAATAGAAATTAAACTAAAATCTTGATAAGAAAGACATTTATATATATAATTATAATAAATAATATAAAGGAGAAAAGAATGATAAATTTAAACGAATTAGAAAATATAGTTGATATAATAAAGATATTTTTCATAACATTATTTACATTTTATATAGAAAACAAAATTATTAACAATCAAAGAAATTCAAGGCATAAAATTATAATTTTTATATTAATAATTACAATTACAATATTGTCGAAAATTATTAAAAATATATATGGCTTTATTTATTATGTAATATGCCTAATTTTATCAATAGGTATAGCAATATCCAAAAATAGTAAAAACAACATAGGTTATTCAATTTTGAGTACAACAATTTCTTTGAGCATTAATTATATTTTATTTTTGGTGTCAGTATCATTAAATTTTATACCAAATATGATTTTCAACATTGATAATAATCTTGTTAGCCTAATAATTATATTAATAATTTATACAATATTGGTATATAAATTTTTTAAAATAAAAAGATTTAGCAAAGGATTTTCATTTCTACAATCTCGATTAAAGGATGAATACATAGATATAATTATATTAAACATAAGCATGACAATATTGTTAGGAATTACTTTGTTATCAAACAAAAACATATTAACAGCTAAGACATTTACATTAGGTCTAATTATCTTCTCCATCATCATGTTCATCACAATTCAAAAATCACTTCAACTATACTACAAACAACAACTACAACAAAGAGAAATAGAAGAAATGAAAAAAGAAATACAAGAAAAAGATAAAGAAATAGACAAGCTAGAAAAAGAAAACTTAAGTTTCAGTAAAACAAGCCATTCAATAGCACACAAACAAAAATCATTAGAACACAAATTAGATCAACTAATAATGAAAAACGAAACAGCAGAAGAAATAGATATAAAAGATAGAATAAATAACTTAAAAAAGGAAATAAATAAAAATATAGCAGTAGAACTAACAAAAACAAACATCACACAAATAGATGATATGTTAAATTACATGCAAGCAGAATGCATAAAAAATAAAATAGACTTTGACCTAAAAATAAATGGAAACATACATCATATGACAAATAAATTTGTAGAAAAGGAAACACTAGAAATATTAATAGCCGACCTTATAAAAAATGCGATAATTGCAATAAACTACTCTAAAAACATAAACAAAAGTATACTTGTAAAACTAGGGATAATAGATGGAATATATAGCATATATGTATATGACTCAGGGATAGAATTTGAAATAAATACATTAATAAATCTAGGTAAAAAGCCAAGCACAACACATGCTGATAGTGGTGGTACAGGAATGGGATTTATGAATACATTTGATACTTTAAACAAACATAATGCAAGTATTGAAATCAATGAAATAGGAAAAGAAAACAAAGACAATTACACAAAATATATAGCTATAAAATTTGACAACAAGCATGAATTTAAAATAAATTCATATAGAAAAGAAGAAATAGAAAAATTAAATAATAATAAAAGTATAATACTTGAAAACAAAAATTGAAAATGATAAAATCTAGAAAAAAAGGAGGAATATTATGAAATTAAAAGATAAAGTTGCAATAGTAACAGGAGGAGCCATGGGAAATGGTTTAGGAATAGTAAAAACTTTCTTAAAATATGGAGCAAAGGTTATAATATTTGATTACTCAAACAAATTAGAAGAAACAATAAAAGAATTAAGAGAACAAGTATATGATGTAGATGGATATTTAGTAGACATTCGTGATAGAGAAAAAATAAAAGAATGTGTAGATAAAGTAATTGAAAAGTATGGAAAAATAGATATTTTAGTAAATAATGCAGGAGTTGCAAAATTAACACCATTTGAAGAAACACCAGATGAAATAAGAGATTTTCACTTTGATATAAATATAAAAGGAACTTGGAACATGTCACAAGAAGTATTAAAATACATGCCAAAAGATGGAGCAATTGTAAATCTTTCATCAGTTACAGGAACAATGGTAGCAGATAGTGGAGAAGTGGCATATGCGACAACAAAAGCAGCACTTTTAGGATTCACTAAAGGACTTGCAGCAGAAGTAGTAGAAAAGGGAATAAGAGTTAATGCAATATTACCAGGATATATAATGACACCAATGGTAGAAGGAATCGCAAAAGACTCAAACGAAAATAATCCAAATTCAGTAGTAAAAGGAATAGCAGATGGAAT
>CALXXH010000062.1 GCA_944392635.1 uncultured Clostridia bacterium
AAGAGAACATATTAGTTTTATACGAAAAAACAACCTACAAACTTTATAGTTCGTAAGTTGTTATAATTTGGAGCCACTAAGCAGAATCGAACTGCTGACCTACGGGTTACGAATCCGTTGCTCTACCAACTGAGCTATAGTGGCGTTGTTGGCATATTTTCATATAGTGGGATTATAAAATTTAGATTAGAATCTACTGTGTTTGAAGCTTCATATATTTCTAACATATTACTTGCTTCAGATTCTGGTGCAAGTAGGTTTTGCATATATTGATTTGTGTATAATTCTCCATCTTGATTAACTATATCAAATTTTTGTAGATATAGTGTGTTTTGTCCATTATTTATATAATCTTCTTTTACAAATTCTACACCACCAATAATTGCTTTTTCTAATGTATCCCATCCTTGTTCATATGCATATTGTCCAGCATTTTGCAATATCTCTTCACTTGAATTTCCTGTCGCTCTAATATTAAATGGGTTATATACTATTATCCCATTATACTCATATCCTCGTGATAAAGTACTACCTTTTCTTCCCTGTTCTTGAATTAATCTTGAAGCTATAAAATATGGATCCAAATTAGCATTTTTCCCTGCCTGTATCAATGCATTCGAAATGTCTTCTCCTTCTAAAAAAGTATTACTTGTTATTTCTTCTAATCCTTCTTCTGTTTGTGCATTTTCTACATAATTTAACTCTTTAAATTGAAATACATCTTCATCATTTAATATATTTCTTGGATCCATTTGACATTTAATTGCTTTGTTTGAAGCACATAGCCATGTTCCATTGTCAAACCTTTTATCCTTATCTATTTCACATCTCCAATCCTCTGGATATTCATTTGAATCTGGAATCAAGTTCAATGGATTTTTTATATTATCCTTATGTCCTTCATTTTCAATCACTTCATTCCAGTCTAATTTAGTATAAAACAATGTGAAAGTCCAATTTGGATGTTCTTGTTTCAATTCATCTATCAATTCTTTATATCCAGGATATTTGCTTTCACTTAAGTTTTCCCCATCATATTCTACATATTTTTGTTTTTTACTTTCTTCTACAAGAGCAACAATTAATATGCACAATATTATGATTATTAATAATATTGCACTAATTAGTTTTATTTTTTTATGATTTTTTTGTAATTTACCTTTAATATTACTTATTAAATTATTTATTACATTTTTAAAATTTTTCATATCTTTATTATACAATTTTTTCTCCTAATCTTTTTCCTGCTAAAATGTGGAAATGTAAATGCATTACTTCTTGTCCTCCATTTTCTCCACAATTTACTATTACTCTAAATCCTTCATCTTTAAATCCTTGTTCCTCTGCTATTTTATTTATAACACCATATATTTTTCCAACTAAAACTTCATCTTCTTTTTCTAAATGAACTAAAGATTCAATATGTTTTTTTGGAACTACTAATATATGAATTGGTGTTGCTGGATTTATATCATGAAATGCCAATATTTCTTCATCTTCATATACTTTATTTGAAGGTATTTCACCTTTAATTATTTTACAAAATATACAATCTTCCATTAATTTATCCTCCTATTTTATCAAAACAGCTTTTATTCTTCTAACTCCTGAAGAACTTGATTCTTCTTTCTTTATTTTAAATGTTCCCATGTCACCTGTATGAGTTACATGTGGTCCTCCACAAATCTCCTTACTGAAATCTCCTATTGTATATACTTTTACTTTATCTCCATATTTGTCTGTAAATAATCCTATTGCCCCTGATTTTTTAGCATCTTCATAACTCATTTCTTCACAAGTTACTGGTAGATCTTTTTTGATTTGTTCATTTACTAAATCTTCTACTTTTTGAATTTCTTCTTTTGTCATTTTTTGTGGATGTGTAAAGTCAAATCTTAATCTTTCCTCTGTTATATTTGACCCACTTTGTTTTACATGCTCACCTAATACTTCTCTTAATGCTTCATGTAAAAGATGTGTTGCTGTATGATAGCTAACAGTTTTTTCATTTTGGTCTGCTAGTCCACCTTTAAATTTATGTTCTGCTCCTTGTCTTGATTTTTCTTGATGTTCTTTAAATAACTTATCAAATTCTTTTAAATCTGCCTTAAATCCATTTTCTTCTGCTAATTCCTTTGTTACTTCTGGTGGAAATCCATATGTGTCATATAGTCTAAATACAATTGTACCTGGTATTGTATCAATATTTTGTTCTTTTAATTTCTTGATTTCTTTTTCAAATTCTCTTTCTCCATGTGATAATGTTTTTACAAATTTATTTTTTTCTTCAATTATTACATTCTTAATAGTTTCTTTGTTTTTCTCTAAATCTGGATACATTTCTTTTAAATTTTCCACATTAATCTCTATTAAAGTTGATAACTCATTCAAATCTATTTCTAATTTATTCATATGTCTTATCATTCTTCTAATTAATCTTCTTAAAACATATCCTCTATCTATATTACTTGGTCTTCCACCATCACATATTATCATCATACTTGAACGTAAATGTTCTGCAATTATTCTTCTACTTTCTATTTTATCTACTTTTTGTAATTCCTCTAATTTTTTCATTACAGGTTCAAAAAGTTCTGTATCAAATGGTGTTTCTTTTCCTTGCAATAACATAGCAGCTCTTTCTAAGCCTAAACCTGTATCAACATTTTTTTGTTTTAATTTTGAATATCCATTTTTATCTTTGAAATATTCCATAAACACATTATTCCAAATTTCAACATATTTACCACAATCACAAGAAGGCTGACAATCTGGTCCACAAGCTTCTTTCCCTGTATCATAAAACATTTCTGTATCTGGTCCACATGGTCCTTCTTCTCCTGCTATCCACCAATTATCATCTTTACCATAAAAATATATTCTTTCTTCTGGTATTCCAACTTTTTTCCAAATATTTGCTGAAACATCATCTCTTGGGCAGTCTTCATCTCCTGCAAAACAAGTTACTGATAATTTTTCTACTGGTATTTCTAATTCTTTAGTTAGAAAATCAAAACTCATTTGTATTGATTCTTCTTTAAAATAATCACCTAATGACCAGTTTCCTAACATTTCAAAATATGTTAAATGTCTATTATCTCCTACTTCTTCAATGTCATTTGTTCTTACACATTTTTGATAATCTGCAAGTCTTGTCCCTTCTGGATGTTTTTCTCCCAATAAATATGGAACTAGTGGTTGCATTCCAGCTGTTGTAAATAGTACTGATGCATCATTTTCTGGTATTAATGGTGCTGATGGAATTATACTATGTCCGTGTTCTTTAAAAAATTTTAAATATTTATTTCTTATTTCTATTGCTTTCATATTTGTCTCCTTTTCTTTTTATTTAGTTTCTATGATTATACTTCAAAACATGCAAAAAATCAAGAAAAATTTTATTGTTGCTTTTATTTTTCTTGATTTTAACGGTTACTTTTTGTTACTGCTTAATGTTATTAGTTTTATATAAATTTCATTTTACAAACTGTTTTATATTTTAGCATGTTTTTTATAACAAATAGTTATAAAAACAAATTAGATGTTGATTTATCAATATTTTTGTACATAATTTTTAATGTGTACTAAAAGTTTTGTACAATTTTTTGCTAAAATATTATTATAATTTACAATGTTTACAAGGAGGTTACAGTGGAATTTAAGAGATTAAAAGATTTAAGAGAAGATCATGATATGTATCAAAAAGAAGTTGCAAAATTACTTGGTATATCACAACAGTATTATTCAGAATATGAAAAAGGAAAAAGAACAATTCCTGTACAACATCTAATGACTCTTGCTAAACATTACAATACTTCTATTGATTATATAGTTGGATTAACAGACGAAATTAACCCTAAAAAGAAAAAAGTAAAATAATGTCTCAATTAAGATTTTTTATTTTGATAAATTATACATCAACTAAAAAACTTCTTATTTGAGACATTTTAAGTTTATGATTTGTAGGATTTTAAATTTCCATTTGACTTCCTAGGAATGTTGCTGCTGATTGTGCTACCTTTTTTTCTACATCGTTCATTTTTCCATTTGCTTCTTTTGACATTAATATTACTGTTCCTATTGTATCTCCATTAGATATTATTGGATATACTATTTGTGCATTGTGCTTTCTTTCTTGATTATCGTTTTTTGTAATTGGCATTGCTATATCACTATTTTCTTTGCTTGTATATACTTCTTTATCTTCCATTAATTGTTCTAGTTCTTGACTTATGTCTTGTTCCAAAAATTCTTTTTTAGAACCTCCTGATACTGCAATTATTGTATCTTTATCTGTAATACATGCAATATGTCCTGTTGTTTTTGATAATGTTTCTGCATATCCTGCTGCAAATTCCGAAAGTTCTCCAATAGGTGAATATTTTTTTAATATTACTTGTCCTTCTCTATCTGTAAATATTTCTAGTGGATCTCCTTCCTTTATTCTCAATGTTTTTCTTATTTCCTTTGGAATTACTACTCTTCCCAAATCATCTATTCTTCTTACAACTCCAGTTGCCTTCATAATTTTCCTCCCTTTTCGTTTCAATTTTTTTGTTTATATTGTTATTATTTCTTATTACTTCTTTTTTATTCATTATTTGTCAAAAAAATAAGAAGTAGTTATTCTTCTACTTCTTCTATTTTTTCTTCTTTTCTTGGTAAAAAGCTTGGTTTGTACTTGTCTATAATATATCCTAATTCTTTTGCAAAGTCTTTTAACATGACTGTTTTTATTGTTGGCTCTTTTCCTTTTAAGTAATCATCTAATATTTGTTTTAATTGTTTTATATTTTTCATTTCAGGTTCTATTTGCTTTGTGTATTTTTCTGCTCTATCTGCTAATTTTTCTTTTATTAGCACTATATCTTCATTACTTGCACAAGAAATTCTTTGGAATAATTGATATGGGTCATAATATTTAAATATTGGTATATTCATACATTGCTTGTCAAATTTTTCATAAAATTGTTCCATTTTCATTGGAATACATTTCATTATTTCTTCTGCTTTTTCTTTATACATTTTGTCTAATAACTGACTATTTAATTCATTAAAATGTTTTAATATTTCATCCATATCTTCTTCTAATTCTTCTATTGCAATTTTTCCAAGTTCTTCTTTTGGATTTGGACAATATGTTGATTTTAATGATGCTAAATTCATTCCAGCAAAAAATGTTTGTTTTAGTGTTTTTAAGTCATATTGTATTAATCCTTTTCTTGAAAAATAGCTGAAATATGCAAATATTTTTACTGTATCAATTAGTTGCAAATTTCCTTGTTTTACATCATTATATACTTCTTCTATTACCTGACCAAATTGGTCATCTGCTATTTTCCAATATTCTTCTGTAAGTAATCTTTTATATCCAGGTAAGTTTTCTGTATCTACTGTATTTCTTATTTTTTCCATATTCTCTTTGAATAATTTCATATCAAAAATACGTGTTCTTACATAATATTCTATAAATTTAAAGAAACGATATTCTGCTTTGAAGTTATAGTAATAGTTATTATCAAATTCTTTGATATAGAATTGTCTGTTATCCATTAATATTCTAGAAGATACTAATATTGATTTATATTCTTCATTGTCTTTTATATTTACAAATTTGTCTTTTGTTATTTTTCCTGCTTTTATTTCAAATGATACTGCTATTGTGAATATTAACATTGTTTGCATTACCCTATTACTTGTATTTGGGTATGATTTACTTACCATTTCATATATTTTCTTAAAGTCATTTAATGCATGTTTTAATATTCTTAAGTTTCTTGTACCACTTTTATTAAATGTTGATATTATGAACCCTGTATTTTCTCTTAAAAATCTAATTAAATCAGGATTACTTTCATATCTCATTAAAATTCCATTTATGATATAGTCAAATTTTGGTGCATATTCAAATGTTTCTCCAATTAATTTTTCTTTTATTCTTTCATAATCATTTGCTTTATCAAAAACATGCTCAATTTTATCTCTTATTTTCTCTACCATTGGTTTATCTGCTTTGTTTAATTCATTTTGCTTGTCTAGTAAATATGTTGCAATAAATGTTTTCATTTCAAGGTTTGAGCTTTTTAATTTTGTTGATAATTCTTTTTCATTACATATTATTATTGTTTTTATATGGTCATGTTCAACAAAATTATTGATATATCCTAAAATGTCTATAACATCAACATTTGCTCTTTCTAAGTCATCAAAACAAAGTACCTTATCATCTGTTGCAAAAAACTCTGAATAGTCTATTTTATCTCCATTTTGTGTTACTCCAAAGAAATTAGCCATGTCTATTCCTGTTTTTGCATATTCAGGTATTCTTGTTTGTTCATTATTGTTCATGTATTTTCTTAAGTTTTTATCCATTAATTGTGTAGTTTCAATAAATATTTTTTTACTTATTTCTTCTAGATTTGATATACCATATAAAGACATATAAATTGTTGTATATCTTCTTCCATTTAATTGCATAGACTCTATCTTTTTTCTAACTTTATTATTCCAGAAATGAGTTTTACCAGAACCCCATTCTCCATTTATCATAACTGCATAATCTGTATAATCCGAACGAATATAATCTAAAATACTTTCTACTAAATCTTCCATCATTTCCTCCTTTGTCCTATGTCCTATTGGGCGTTTTAGTTTGGACATTTTTGTCCATCCTGGGACACATCTCAACTTTTTATTTATCTTTTATCATATTTATCACTAATCTTTCGCTATTGTAAACACATCTATTTTTCTTGGATTTGCTTCTTTTAAAATTTTGCAGCATTCATTTACTGTACTTCCAGTTGTATATATATCATCAATTAATAAAATCCTTTTATTAACTAGTTTTTCTTTATTTTTCAATTTATATACTCCTTGTATATTTTTTTGTCTTTGTTCTTTGTTTAATTTGCTTTGTTCTACAATGTTTTTTTGTTTTATAAGGCAACTAGTTATACATTCTATTTTTAAACTTTTTTCTTTTTCCAATAAGTTTTTTACTATTTCATTTCCTAATAATTCACTTTGATTATATCCTCTTTCTTTTTGTCTTTTTACACTTATTGGAACTGGGACTATTGTATCATAAGATTTCAAAATTTTAAAGAATTTTTCATTTTTTAACAAAAAATTCACAAATGTTAAATATAGATATGACTTTTCATTAAATTTATAATCTAATACTATTTTTCTTATTATTCCTTCATATTTAAAAATATATAAATGTTTATTGAAATTTTGATTATAATCTTGATTTTTATCGATTACAAATTTTGCTTGAGATTCTAATATTTTTTGACATTTTTTACATAAATAATCTTGACCTAACTTTCCACATATTCCACACACTGGTGGATAAATAAAATCTAA
>CALXXH010000063.1 GCA_944392635.1 uncultured Clostridia bacterium
AGATTATCATTGATAATGATGAAATATTTAGCGGAAAGGTCAAGGGCACAGACAGAAGAGGAAAAAGCAAAAATAGATGAAGAATATACATTTGTTGCAGAAGTTCAGCCAACACCAGAGGACAAAGATATAATGTATATGATAAATATGTTAAGAGAAAATTATGGAAAAGATGCTTTCATAAAGCGAACAGCAAAAGATGAAAAAAGTTGTGAATATACTATTCAAACAGATGATAGAATTATAAAGATAAGCAGTAAGGCAGAATTAGAAGAAGCATTAAGAGATACTTATCATTTAGATAGAGTAGAAAATTTAGATGAGTTGAAAGATAATATAATTCATTTAGTACAGGATGGACTTGTGTATAGAGCAAGGCAAGACAAAAATAGAAGTGAAATACTCAATAATATGTTTCCAAACTTACAGCAATTTGAAGAAAGTCTTATAAAATTAAGGCAATATGGATTAGAGGACAAGTTGTATGATGGAATTGATTTACAAAATATTGATTTTTCAGAGTTATCAAATAGAGCGACAGAATTAGCTGAAAGAGAAGAAAAAATGAGGCAAGAGGAACAGCAAAGAAAAGAACAAGAAAGAGAAAGAAAAATAAAAGAAGAACAGGAATCAAAAGAAAAAACAAAGCAAGAAAATAAAATAAAAAGTGAAAAAAGAAAAAAAGATGTAAAAATTGATTTAAAAAAAGAGCATATAGAACAGCAAACTGCATCAATACCAGACAGTCTGGAAACAACATATTATGAATTGAAACAAGAAGAAGTAAAGTTTTGTGGTTTAGCTAGAAAGTTAGGATTGGCTTATTCTGTAACTCGAACGGATGATACAAATATTCATTCAAGCATAGATCAGATAAAAACGAATATGCAAAGAATAAGTGAGCAAGTGCAAAGAGTAGATGATCCTACAAAGTTAGATAAGGTTAGTGGAGTATTACAAGAGTTAGATAGTTTAACGCAAGACGGTACAATAAAAGCAGAACATAGTGAAATGCTAAAAAATGCTTTTGAGAGGAGTTTTGATGCAAAAGTACAAGAATTAATAAGAAGTTCAAAATTATCAATACTAGAACAAGAAAAAGGACAAGTAGAAAGTGAAAAAATATCATTGTTTGGAAAAATATTAGGTAAAGGAAGATTAAAACAAGCAAAGCTAGACAATATAGAATTAAAGAAACAGTTACTGTTGACAGAGAATTCTGGAGAAAAAGGAATATATAGTTTAGAAGATAGCTTATCCGATTTATATACATATTCACAATGCGAATTAGGAAGAAAATTGACGCCTGAAATGCAACAATTTTTAGGAGTAATAAAAGCGGATCCACAACTAAAGCAAATGATAGACCAGCAAAGTTTGAAAAAACAATTTGAACAAAAAGTAAATGATAGACAGAATGCAGGGCAATTAGTTCCTATTGATGAAAATAGAAGAATTAGTAACAGACATCAAGCTGATATATTACAAGTACAAAATAATGAAATGAATAGGCAAATTCAAAATAATCGTGCTAGAATGATAACTAGACAGAATGATTTGTCTTCTTTATCTATAAATAACAATAATGCTTTAAATAGATTTCAAGGCATAGTTAAAGAAATAAGTTTATCTACACAAACAAGGGAAACAAGACAACAGCAAAAATCAGAGCAAGAGACTGAAATGCAAATGTAAGGAGAAAAATATGGAAACATTAAAAATAACTTCAAATGAATTAGCACAAATGGAAGAATTAGGGAGAGGTGCTTGTTCAACGGTATATAAGTATGGGACAGATTTAGTTATAAAAATGTTGAATGAAAAAGGAATAGAAATGCACAATGAAAAAGAGTTCTCTAATTTAATTGGAATTAAAAATTCTACTTGCGTTTTTCCGAAAAGCAAAGTAGAGATGAATGGAAAATTTCAAGGTTATACAATGGATTATGTGCAAGGGGAAGAACTCCAAAACATTATAAAGCAACTTGATTTTCCCACACTTATATCTGCAATACAGAAGGTCGAAAATGACTTACAGCAATTATCAAAGGAAAAAGTTGTATTTCAAGACCTTAACCAAGGTGGCATAATGTGGGACAAAGAAAGAAATTGCATTAAGATAATAGATACTGATTTTTTTGAAAAAAATGAAAGCATTAGCGAAGAACAATGTTATAGTGCTAATATTGCATCATTTAATTCAATAATAGAAATGGAATTAGGGATTATAAATGGGCAAGGAACAAAACTATCAGAATATTTACAAAGTAATCCAGAGTTTAGTCAGTTATATACAAAATATATGATATATTCATTAAATGGAAGAAACATGTCGGTTACAGAGTTAATAAATAAAGCAGTAGAAATATTTGAGCGAGATTTTGGAACTAAAATAGGTAGTATCGAAGAAATGCAAGAGCTTATAGGGGAAAGAACTGAAACTAAAGAAAGTGATATTGCAGAAGAAGTACCTATATTTGAGCCACCAAAAGAAGAACAAAATAAATTAGGAATAAAACAAAAAATTGCTAACTTCCTTGCAAATAAATCATTATTAAGGAAGATACCAATTATCGATAAATTCATAATTAGAGAACAAAGATTACTTCCAGAAAAAATAGTGCAAGAACAGAAAAAAGATAATAGAACAGAACATAGCAAATTTGTAGATGAAGTGTCTGAAAATGGAAAACTTAGAAATTTACTTTTAGGACAACCAATTAAAAATGTGGAAATGAAAACAGCTGAACAAAGAAATGGTGAATTGCATACAATTGCTGACCAAACAAAAATTGAGCAAATGCGAAGAAAAATGGATGGAAAGTCTATGGATGATGATTTATAATGATATATAATAAAAAATTATATAAAAATTAAAAGAAAGAGGTGTTTATTATGTCTGATTATAAAAATATATTAGACCAAGAAACAAAAAATTTTATAGGGTATGCTAAAGAGTTAGCTGACTTAGAGTTGAATTTTAGAACATACATTTCTGAAAAAGGATTAAGTGAAGATAGCTATAAACTAGCATCAGATGAATACAGCCAAGCAATCAAACCCTTAAGAGAAAAAGTAAGTAATGCAGAAAGTGAATTATCAAACCTTACAGAAAACACACAATATGTTAGTGATGAAATGTTAAATGAATTAAACAGACAATTAGGAAAAATATGGAGAATCATAATTGCAAATGAAACATTTGTTAATGATTATGGCGGAGTGAGTTTTACAGATGAGCCAGTAGAAAATTTATACAAAAAAATATACGATAATCATTTATTAGAGCTAAAAGAATTTATGTATTACTTTATAAAAGTAGCTAATATATTATTTAGTAAATAAGCAAAAGCCTCTCATATGAGAGGCTCTAATTAATCATTTACTTCTACATCTTTAAAAACTTTATCATCAAAGAAATCTTTTAATGTTATATTCAATGCTTGGCATATAAGAGTAATACTTTCAATAGTTATAGATTTATTATCTCCTCTTAAAAATCTATTTATATTTGAACGATTAATACCAGAAGATAATGCCAATTGGTTTCCATTAGTATTATTATCTTTAATTAATTTTTTTATTCTTATACGCATTGCTTCAGATAAATACATTTTCCACACTCCAATTATACAAAACTATTTATACTATAACAAAGTTTGTTATACTAAGAGGGGATTGAACGCAACTTTTTTATTCAAAACTATTGTGTTATTATTAAGATGGTGGTAAAATATTGTAAGGGGAGAGGAAATATATGGCAGAAGAAAAAGCAATAAATCCAGAATATAATATTCCATATTATATTTTTGAAGAATTAATAAATTATGTCGAGGCAACAGCTAAAGGTGGTAAAGATCCAATAATGTGGGACAATGTTAAAAGTTTGTTAGGTCTTGCAGTCATAAGTAAAAGACTAACAAGAGAGCAAGCAGATAATTTAATTGCAAAATATTGCAGAGAAAATTAGTTTTATTTTTTTATCCATAATATTACTGTGAGCAATATTCTTGTTCCAACATATTTATTCTAAAAAATAGTCAAAAATATTATTATATTTATAGTATTTAGAATAAACGAGGTAATATTATGGATATGAAAATAGGAGAAAGAATACTTGAGGCTAGGAACAGAAGAAACCTTACTCAAGAAGAACTTGCTGAAAGAGTGGGAAGTGTATCAAGTTATATATCAAATATTGAAAGGAAAAATAAGTGTCCATCGTTATCACTATTAAGAAAAATAGTAAAAGAGTTAGATATATCGTATGATTATCTATTGATGGATGATTTTGCTATGGATAAACAATTAGAAATTAAATATAAAGATATGTTTAAAGAAATAAAGAAACTTGATGATAGAACTCAACAAGAATTTTTTAGTGTAGCTGAAAAATTAATAAAAAGTTTTAAAAGCATTGAAGATAATTCTAATTCAAAATAAGTTAGAAGTTAAATAAAGGGCTTTTTATACTTGCCACAATTAACATAATGTGTTATAATTAGTGTTATGGAGGCGAGTATTTAATGTCAGAAATAAATCCATATTGGGATAAAGTTTTTTATAATGTTGCAAAAGCGAAATCTTTTACAAAAGCAAGCGAAGAACTAGAATTGAAAAAGTCAACAGTACGAAGACATATAAATTTATTAGAGGATGAACTAAAGACTACCTTATTTTATCGTGATAATAAGGGAGTAAGTTTGACACCAGACGGAAAAGCATATTTTGAGTATGTAGAAAAAGCATTAAATTATCTTAAAGCAGGAGAGAAGTTAATAAAATCCAATAACGATATAGAAACTGGAGAGATAGTTATTGGTGCATTATCTCATATTTCACATTTTTTCTTAATGGAGAGAATTAAGAGATTAAAATTGAAATATCCTAATTTGAAGATAACTTTAATTACAGGTGCAACAGGGAATGACTTAATGAATTTACTAGAAAATCATAAAATAGATTTCGCAATAGATAGTACATCATTAAATATAAAAAATAAAGATATTCAAAAAGAAGAATTAAAAAATATAGAAAATATCTTTATATCTAAAATTCCGTTAGAAGTTAAAGACTTAAAAGAATTAGAAAAGATGGATGTTATACTTGGACTTGATAATACAATAACAAGTCAAGACTTGTTTGATACATTAAAAGAAAATAATGTAACTATAAAGCCTTCATTAAAAATAGATATTACAGAGCTTAAGATAGATGCAACTAAGATGGGATTAGGAATCGCTTATGTGATGAGAGAGGCAGTAAAGGAAGAATTAGAAAGAAAAGAACTATACGAAGTTAAGTTACCTATCAAATTACCATATACATCAATTAATTTATTATATTTAAAAGGACAGCTAACTCAAATAGATAATAAGTTTATTAAAGAGTATCTAAAAAAATAAAATGTTAATACCACAAGTTGTATAATTAACTTGTGGTACTTTTTTTGAAACGTAAGTTGCGAAAATAGGGAATTTACAAAGACTGTAACCAAGTATATAATATTTATGTAAATTTATAAAAAGAGGTATTATAATGCAAGATTACAGAGAAGTTTGTTTATTCCTAACATTAAGATGTAATCAACAATGTCGATATTGCCATAGATTTTTAGGTATAGATGAAGTTGGTTATGAAGATAACAAAAGAATAATAGATAAACTTACTGAAGATAAAATCTATAATGTTACATTTACTGGAGGAGAGCCTCTATTATATCCAAACATTTTAGAATTATTAAAATATGCAAAAGAAAAAGGAATTAAAAGTAAGATTATTACTAATGGAGAAATATTAGCAAAAAATCCTAAAATGAGAGAAATTTACAATTATTTAGATAGTATAACTCTTTCCATTGACTCAATAGATAATGATATAAATGAAAAATTGGGGAGAGGGTATAACCATTTTATAAAGATTAAAGAGGTATTAGATAGTCTAAAAAATCATAAACTAAAGGTTAATATAAATACTGTTGTCAGCAAAGTAAACTTAAATTACCTAGAGGAATTAGGAGACTTTTTAAAAGAATATAATCTCAATACTTGGAGAATTTTTAAATTTGCACCACTTCGTGAGACTGCAAAACTGAATGAAAAAGAGTTTGAAATTTCAAATGTAGAATTTAGAACACATAAACCAATTTTTGCAAGTTTTCCTAATATTAATAAAATCGAATTCCGTGAAAATGACGATATGGAAAGTAAATATTTATTAATTATGCCAAATGCTGAAGTTATAATCACAGAAAACAATGAAGATGTAGTAATAGGAAATATACTAGAAAATAATATAAGTGAGCTTTTGAAAAACAGAGTTACTACAAAGAAAACAAGCAAAATAATGGAAAAAATCAGAACATTAATATCTTATAATACTGAGACTGAAATAATGCCTATAATTAATAGGATAAAGGAATTAGATTATGTGGATTTAATAGGAATTTCAGCAAATGGTATAGATACATATAATAAAATAGTAAATTTAAAACCAGAAATAGTATTTGCTGAATATAATTTAGAAGGAATGAGTGGTTTAGAATTAGTGGAAAAATCAAAGCAAAAATTAAATGATGAAATGCCAGTATTTAACTTTATTTCAGATAATATTCCAGAAGAACAAGTTGAAGAAATTGTTAATATTGCAGGAAATAAAGTAATGCAACTCATTCAAAAAAATCAAATGGCTGATAAAATAGTTAATGCGTTAAGAGAATATAATGATATAAAACAAGATTAAAAATAAGCAAGAATAAGTTTATATATAGTGTATATACTTAATTCTTGCTTTTTATTATGTATAAATAGTCAATTAATTTTTGAATAAACACTTTTGCAGATATATTTTTTGAGTTTCCAAAAATATTAAAATATAGACTATTGCTATTAATATTATATGAAGTATTAAAGGTATCTATTGTATGTCTGATAGAGTCTTTTATGCGTTCTTTTGTTGTATTAGCTTCATTCGCAACAATTTTATAAATATTATCCAATGTAGTAAATTTCTCTGGATAATAGTAACATTTAAAAATTACTGACATTAGATATTGTGATCCTTTACTATATGTATTTATTCCTAGATTTAATAAAATTGTTCTTAATTCTTTATAGTCCAAATGAGGAAGTTTAAATTTGTTCTTTAAAATGTTTATTGTGTCTTTTATATTTTCCTTATTTTTTTCGTCAAATGGCGTATCGTATATCTTATATATTATTGATGTATTAGATAACAATT
>CALXXH010000064.1 GCA_944392635.1 uncultured Clostridia bacterium
TTTCTCTATCATCTACTTTTGTAATTGTTCCTATTTCTCCATTAAATACTCCACTTCCTAGTTCAGTCTTTCCATCTACTTCTTTTTCCCAATATATATCATAATTGTTTTTTATTTGCATTACTCTATCTCCTGCTCTATATACTGCTCCCATGCTTGCTTTTTCTTCTCTATTATCTATATTTGGATTTAAATTTTCTTGTAATGCTTTATTTAGCTCTTTTGTTCCTAATAGTCCTTTTTTAGTTGGTGAAAGTACTTGTATGTTTTGGAAAAAATCATAATTTCCATAGTTTTTTAATCTTCCTGTACATAATGATATTACTTGTTGTAACATTTTTTCTTGCGATGTTTCTTTTATAAAGAAAAAGTCTTGTTTTCTTTCTTCTTCTATTTCTTCTGTTTCTTTTTGTACAAAAGTTTCTCCTTTATTTACTTGGTGTGCATTTAATATTATTTTACTTTTTGCAGCTTGTCTAAATATCTTGTCCAAATGTATAGTTGTAACTGTTTCAGAGTGTATTAAATCTTTTAATATACTTCCTGGCCCAACAGATGCTAATTGGTCTTCATCTCCAACTAGTATTAGTTTTGTACCTTGATATATACATTTTAATAAATAGTTCATTAAAAACATATCTACCATTGACATTTCATCTACAATTATTAAGTCTGCATCTATTGGAGCTCCTTCATAATCACTTGTATTTTTATATAAGCTATCTTCATCTATTTTTCCTATTTCTAATAATCTATGTAATGTTGATGCTTCTTTATTTGTAGTTTCTGTCATTCTTTTTGCTGCTCTTCCGTGTTGGTGCTGTAAGTACTACTTTTTTTCCTTTTGTTTCATATATGTCTATTATTGTTTTTATTATTGTTGTTTTTCCTGTTCCTGGTCCTCCTGTTATTATTACAACATTATTTTCATTTATTAGTTTCACTGCTTCTTTTTGTTTTGTTGATAATTCAATTTTTGATTCTTTTTCTACTTTTTTTAATTCTTTTTCTATTCCTGATATTTTTTTCATATTTTTTGCATTTTGAAGTCTTTTTATTCTAAATGTTATTTCTTCTTCTGTAGTGTAATATGAGTATAGGTAAACATATTCTTCATTTTCTCTTTTTTCTATTACTATTTCTTTTGTTGCATTTAATGAAATTAAATTATCTTCTACATTTTCAGTTGTTACATCTAAAAGTGAAATTACAAATTCTATTAAATTTGCTTTTAAAACACAACTATGACCATTATTTGTACTTCGTATTAATCCATATTTGATTCCACTTTTTACTCTTTTCTCATTGTCATATGATATTCCCAAATCCAATGCCATTTTGTCAATTTGTTTAAAATCTACTCCTCTTGCAATATCAATTAATATATATGGATCATTTTCAATTTGCTCAATTGCATTTGCTCCTAAAAGATTGTATACTTTTTTTGCATTTTCTGCACCTATTCCAAATTTCTCTAAGAATCCAACTATTTGCCATACTTCCCAATTTTCAATGAATTCTTCTGCTATTTCTTTTGCTTTATTTGGAGAAATTCCTTTTATTTCAGCTAGTCTATTTGGTTCATGTTTAAAAACATATATTGTTTCATCTCCAAATTTTCTAACAATTCTTTTTGCTAGTGCTTCTCCAACTCCTTTGATATTTCCATTTGCTAAATATTTTTCTATTGCTTTTGCTGTTTTGGGCATTAATTTTTCAAATGTATCTATTTTAAATTGCATTCCATAATCTTTATGTTCTACAAATTTTCCTATTAATTTTAAGCTATCTCCTTCATGAATAAATGGTAAATACCCAACAACTGTTGTTTGTTCTTCTTCTGTTTCAAATTCAGCTATTGTGTATCCATTTATCTCATTTTGATATATTATTGAATTTATTTCTCCTATAATTTCCATAATTTCTCCTAACTTTAAAACTTCATACAGTTTATCACAAAAATATGTTCTTTTCAAGGAAATTTTATGGTTTTTATTCTAATTATGGTTATTTAATTTTACTGTTTTTTAACAGAAACATCTATTGTATTTTTTATGCAGTAACAATTCGTGGGGACCAGCATAAACAAATTTGCAATTTAATAGCAAATCTTATTCTTTTATATCATTTATATTGTCCATAATATCTTTGCATTCTCTCCAATTTAAAACTTTTAAACATTCATAATCATTTGAAAGTTTTTTTGCTATTTCTTTAGTCTTGTCTGTTGATTTTAAATCAGCAACTATTATATTTTTTAGATATTCTTCTTTACCATATAATATTTTGAATAATGTTGAACGTAAAAAACCTTCAATTTTTTCTTCTTGATTTTTTACTGCTATGATTATATAAATTCCATCTGGTTGCATTTTAGTATATGTACTTATATATATAATTGTTTTTATAATCTCAAATAAACCATAAAGGGCTAATGTCCAAAATATGGTATTTAACAGAAATTCCATATTATTTGCCTCCTTATGGTTTATTATATGATTATTTTTTTATTTTGTTATCCATTTTACTAAATCTAAGTTTGCTGGTTCTAATAACATTTCATGTTTTGGCATTACACGGAATGTGTAACCATAGTTTCCTCCTGTTGTTAGTTCTATTTTTGCTGTGAAATAGTATTTTTTACCTTCTTCATCTTGGTCTTCTAGCTTCATTGGTATAATTGACACATCTTCAACTATTCCATTGTCTAGTATTTTACCATAATATACTTCTACTGTTACGTTTTCTACATCTATATTTGGTAATTCTACTTCACAACTAACATCAATATTATTTCCTGCATCTATTGTTATATTATCTAAGTTGTTTGTTTGTGTTATTTTTATATCTCTCCAATTGATATATAAATCTTTTTTCCATGAATTAAATGCTGCTACATTGTCTATATCTTCATAATATTTTTTAGTTAGATTGCATAATGGCATATAGTATTGGTTTGTATAATCTACAAGCATTCTTGATGTACTGTATTTTCCTCCTGTTGTTATTATTGAGTTTTTCATTATTTCAACCCATTTTTTTGATATTCCATTTTTATCTTTAGCATAATATGTTGGAATTATCTTTTCTTCTAATGTATGGTACATACTTTGACTATCTGCCATATCTTGTGCTTCATATGAATCATATTCTGCATTTGTTCCAATTGTCCATCCATTAGTTTGTGTATATCCTTCTGCCCACCAACCATCTAGTACACTAAAGTTTATAACTCCATTTACAGATGCTTTTTGTCCAGATGTTCCTGATGCTTCCATTGGTCTTCTTGGGTTATTTAACCAAACATCCACTCCACTAATTAAATATCTTGATATTTCAATGTTATAGTTTTCTAGTAAGAATATTTTTCCTTTAAATTGTGGCATCATTGATACTTCATGTATATATTTTATTAAATCTTGTCCTTCTTTATCTGCTGGATGTGCTTTTCCTGCAAATATTATTTGTACTGGTTTTTCACTATTATTTAATATTTGTGTAATTCTTTCTAAATCTTTAAATATTAATGTTGCTCTTTTGTATGTTGCAAATCTTCTAGCAAATCCTATTGTTAAAGCATTTGGATCTAATTTTGATGTTATCTCATTAATTTCTTCATAGCTATATCCACATCTTCTTAGTCTTTCCATTGTGCTTTCTTTTACTAATTTTATTAATTTTACTTTTTGGTCTACATGTACATTCCATAATTTTTCATCTGGTATATTCTTTATCTTTTCCCAGACATAATTTTGATGAATATTATCTTGCCAGTATGGTATTAAATATTTGTTATATAACTCTTTCATTCTAGGAGCAAGCCATGAGCATGTATGAATACCATTTGTTACATAACCAATTGGTGATTCATTTGCTGCAATATTTGGCCATACATCTCCAAATAGTTCTCTTGAAACAGCACCATGTAACTTACTTACACCATTTTTCTTTCCTGCTATTTTTAAAGCTAATATTCCCATATTAAATCCTTCATCTAAGTCAGGACCTGGTTTCATTCCAAGTTTTAAGAATTCTTCTCTTGAAAGTCCTAATCTTGGCCAAAAGTCTTTGAAATATTTTTCTACTAATGCAATTGGGAATATATCATTTCCTGCTGGTACTGGTGTATGTGTTGTAAATACTGTCTTTGAACTTGCAATATCTCTTGCCATATCAAATGATATTTGTTTTTCTTTTATTAAATTCTTTATTACTTCTAAATTTAAGAAAGCTGAATGTCCTTCATTCATGTGATATACAGTTGGTTCTAAATGCAAATATTTTGTTAATAATTCTACCCCACCTTGTCCTAAAACAATTTCTTGTCTTATTCTCATTTCTTGATCTCCACCATATAACTGTAATGTTACATTTCTATCTTCTTGGTGGTTTTTGTCAATGTCTGAGTCTAATAAATATAGCTTTACTCTTCCCACATTTATTTGCCATACTTTTAGATACAATCTTCTTTTTGGGAATTTAACAAATATTGTTAGTTCTTCACCTTTATCATCTTTTACTGGGTTTATTGGTAAGTCATACAAATCTATTCCATTATTTTCTGTTTCTTGGATTCCATAACCATTTATTTTTTGTTTAAAATATCCATGTTTGTATAATAAACCTACTCCAACTAATGGTATACCTAAATCACTTGCAGATTTTAAATGGTCACCAGATAAAATACCTAATCCCCCTGAATAGATTGGTATTGTTTGGTCTAGTCCATATTCTGCTGAAAAATATGCTATTAAATCATTCTTATTTTCTGGATATTTGTTAGAAAACCATGTATTTTTACTATTCATATATCCTTCAAAGTTTTCTACTACTTTGTCATATTCTTTTAAGAAGGTTACATCTTTTGCTGCTAATTCTAATCTTTCTTGTGATACATGTTTTAAAAATTTGATTGGGTTTTTATTTGATTGTTCCCATAAATCTCTATCTATTTTTTGAAATAGCCTTAAAAATTCTGTGTTCCAAGACCACCATAAATTGTTTGATATTTCTGCTAATTTTTCTATTCTCTTTGGTAATTGTGGATTTACTGTTATTCTATTAAATACGTACATTTTCTTTTGTTCCTCCTTTGTTTTTTATCTATTTATTTTTTCTTTTTGTATTTTTTCATGCTTTTGTTTTGATATTTATATTATCTATTAAATACTTCTTTTTGTCAAATGTTTTTGAAATTTATTTTTAAATTAATCTTTTCTATTAAACATTTTCTATTTATTATTCAAAAAGCATAAATTATTTATTTTTATTGACTAAAGTAAAAAGAAGTAAAATTATATGCATAAGATATTATTTTACTTCTTTTTACAAATTTTATTATTATTAATTATTCCTGCCAACTTAATATTGGATATCCTTCATTTATATTATTTGTATCCACTTTCCATATTGGGCTCTCTAATTCTGTATTTAATAAATCTATCATTGTGTTATCTTTTGCTTTTAATTGAGATTCTGTTTTTATTGCACAATTAACCGGCTCAAGTTCAGAAAAATCAGTTGAACCATATAAGTTATCTATATTATCTATGCAAAATGAATTTTTTAAATACGTTGGTCTTCCAACAAATCCTGCTATTCCTCCTAATGTACTTTTTCCTTCAACAGTTCCAATATTATAACAATTTCCAATACTTCCATAATCAAAATATCCAACAATTCCTCCTGCACAACCTGTTCCTTTTATTTTTCCCTTGTTATAGCAATTTTTTACAATTGCGCCTTCTTGAATAAATCCTGTTATACCTCCTATATAAAAATCTTCATCTCCTTCAGTAGTAATATCTCCTGAATTATAACACTCTGTTATTTCATATCCCCAACCAGTTATTCCTCCAATAAGTTCTTCAGTACTTTCATAACTATCAACTGTAATGTTTATATTGCTATAGCATTTAGTAATTGGTGCCAGTCCTAAACCTCCTATACCTCCTATAGCAAGCAAAAAATCTTCTCCGAGTGAATTTACTTCTGCATTTATTATTCCTGTTACTCCTAAATTTTGTATTGACCCTAATGTTGCTCCAAACAAGCCGCCTAAAACCGTTTTCATGCCTTCTACGTCATATAAATTTTGTCCATTAATATTTTGATATAGATTTCTAATTTCTTTTCTGTTTCCATCAAAGGTTCCTAAAAAGATTCTCATACTTTCTGAAGAATTTTCTGTTCCGATAATTGGTAAAAAACCCTCTCCAGAAGATAGTTGGTTTTTTAATCCACCACTTTGCACACTTTCTTCTAGTTTATATGAATCTATTGAATTAAAATCTAAATCTGTTGCTAATTGTACATATTCTCCTTCAAATGTTTTTTGCTCATTTGTTTCATTAAATCCATATTTGTTACTTCCTGCTACTAGGTCTGAAAAAGCTACTAAGTCTTCTATACTTTCTATTAAATATGGTGATGCTTCTGTTCCTTCTCCTGCTAGTTTTCCTGCTTCTGTATCTGTATTTTGGCTTTTCCCATATAATAAATCTTCATACTGACTTAATATTTCTTCTTCATTAGTTTTTGCTTCTTCTGTTTTTTCTTTTGCATCCTGTGCTCTTGTTAGTATTCCATTCTCCCCTGTCAATGTAGCGATACTTACTGCTACTAATATTAATAACACGATACCTGAGGTTTTATATTTTTTCAATTTTATTCATTCATTCCATTGCGAGGTACGAGCAATTTAGTACAATATTATATATTTTTAATCAATTATAGTAAATTCTTTATCTATGTTAACAAAAACAATTCCCATTCTTTTAGTCGTAACTATCCAACCTGTTTTTGAATTGTAATATCGCAATGCATAATCTGTACCAACTATATTAGTTTTTACTCTGAAGTTTTGATCTTCTGTATCCCATTTATAGTTCCAATAAAATACTGTATCATTCATGTCAATTTCATATCCATATCCAACAAATGTTCTAGTTCTTTCCAAATATTTTTTTGTTCCTTGACTCATTCTACTTATTAATAACTTATCATCTTCTGTTTCAACATTCCATATCATATTTTTTTCTATTTTTTCACCTTTATTAGTCGAAGGTAATGAATCATAATGTTTAGTATGTTATCGATGGTTAGGCTGTAGAAAATCAGACTGGAATAAATCACTAGACCAGCCTGACCATCTAT
>CALXXH010000065.1 GCA_944392635.1 uncultured Clostridia bacterium
TTTACATAAATTGTTCTTTCTTTAACCCTGTTAATCTTGATATTAAATCTACATCAAAATTTTCTTTTAACATATTTCGTATCATATTTTTCTATTTCTTCTTCTGTTATCTTTGTTTGTGGTGTTATATATTTATTTATTAACTTTACTATTTCTTTTTTGTTGTTTAATATTTCTCTAAATAGTTTGTCATGTTTATGATATTTTTCTTTTGTTATAAGTTTATATTCTGCTGATTCTTCCCTTAATCCCATTATTATAGGAAAGAAATTTTTTAATTTAAAATAATCTTCAATGGTGTATGATATCAAATTTAATGCTCCTTTCTTGTATTATATTTCCTTATTACTTCAAAGTCAATGTTTATTTTAAAGTAAATTAGACATTTTAAATGTATTTTTCTTTGTTTTTCACCTCTTTTCTCTTGTTTTTTAGTTTTTTCTTTTTGGGAATTTTTTGATTTAAATTTTTGAAATAAATATATTACATTGTATATATACCATATTTTTCCAATTATGTCAAGTAAAGTTGAAAATAATTTAAGAATTTTTTAATAGACTTTTTATTATTTTTATGTTAGAATTTTTTTGTTGAAAGGGATGATTTTGATGCTAAAATATACTAGATTTGAGCCTAATTTTAAAGAAGGCTTGACTGATGAACAGGTAAAGCAAAGAATAGAAAGTAATTTAGTAAATCATGATACTACTGTTCCAACAAAAAGTGTTAAAAGAATTTTATATGAAAACTTTTTTACTTTATTTAATTTATTGAATTTAGTCCTTGCAGTTGCTATTTTTGCAGTTGGATCATATAAAAATATGTTGTTTTTATTTATTGTTATTATAAATACTGCAATTAGTACAATTCAAGAAATACATTCAAAACGAGTTGTAGATAAATTGTCTTTAATGGCAACTTCAAAAGTTAATGTAATTAGAAATTCTAAGAAACAAAATATTTCTATATATGAACTTGTTTTAGACGATATTGTTGAATTTCATACAGGTAATCAAATTCCAACAGACAGTATTATTCAAGATGGTGAAGTTTTAGTTAATGAATCTTTTATCACTGGTGAGCCTGATAGTATTACTAAGAAAAAAGGTGATACTATTTTGTCTGGAAGTTATATTATTAGCGGAAAATGTTTGGCAAAAGTTGAACATATTGGAACTGATAATTATACAGCAAAAATTTCTAGTGGTGCTAAATATATTAAAAAAGTGAAATCTGAGATTATGACTTCATTGAATAAGATTATAAAAGTGCTTACTTTTGTAATCATTCCTATAGGTGCTTGTATGTTCTATAGTCAATTAAATATTGGTGGAATTAGCTTTCAAGATGCTGTCGTACAATCTGCTGCATCAATTATTGGAATGATACCAGAAGGTCTTGTTCTTCTTACAAGTACAGTTCTTGCAATTAGTGTTATTAGATTATCAAAATCAAAAGTTTTAGTTCAAGATTTGTACTGTATTGAAACTTTAGCAAGAGTTGATACTTTGTGTTTAGATAAAACTGGAACTTTAACAGAAGGTTCTATGGAAGTAAAAGATTTTATATGTGTAAATACTAACAAAGATGAAATGGAAAATATTTTAGCAAATATATCTAAATTTTCTGTAGACGAAAATTCTACTATTATGGCAATTAAAGACTATTTTTCTAATATTTCAAATGAATTTGAGCCAATAAATATGATTCCTTTTTCTTCTTTAAAAAAATGGTCTGGAATTTGTTTTAAGGATAAAGGCTCATATATTATTGGAGCACCTGAATTTGTGTTAAAAGATGATTTTGAAAAGTATAGAAAAGAAATAGAGAAATATTCTATGGATTACAGGGTTTTGGTTTTAGCACACTCAAAAAATGATTTTAATAAAAAAGATTTGCCAGATGAAGTTAATTTATTAGGTTATATATTATTACTTGACAAAATACGACCTGATGCAAGTAAAACTTTATCATATTTTGAGGATCAAGGAGTTGATATTAAAATAATATCTGGGGATAATCCTGTTACTGTTTCAAAAATTGCTAAAAATGTTGGTGTTAAAAATTATGATAGATATATTGATATGTCAACAATTAGTGAAGATACTGATTTAAATGATATAGCTATAAATTATACAATTTTTGGTAGAGTTTCTCCTACTCAAAAGCAATCACTAATTAAGTCTTTAAAAAGCAATGATAGGACTGTTGCTATGACTGGTGATGGTGTTAATGATGTTTTAGCTTTAAAAGAAGCTGATTGTAGTGTTGCTATGGCAAGTGGAAGTGATGCAACTAAAAATATTTCTCAATTAGTTTTACTTGATTCTAACTTTGCTGCAATGCCAAAAATTGTTGCAGAAGGAAGAAGAACTATTAATAATATTCAAAGGTCTGCTTCATTGTTTTTAGTTAAAACTATATATTCTACTATATTTGCTTTGATGTTTTTATTTATGGCTGAACAATATCCGTTTGAACCTATACAATTATCTTTAATTAGCGTTACAACAATTGGTATTCCTTCATTTATGTTGGCATTAGAGCCTAATAAGGAAAGAATTAGAGGAAAGTTTTTACGAAATGTTATTGCTAAGGCCTTCCCTACTGCAATTACTAATGTTATAACTATATTTGCTTTGACTATTTTAAATAAGCTTGGATTTATCGCTGAAGAATATTTTTCTAGCTTATGTGTAATTTCAACTGGCATTAGTGGATTAGCCTTATTATTTACACTTACTAGGTCAAGAAAAAGTGAACATTCAAAATTACCTTTTTCTATTTATAGATTAGTACTTGCGATTTGTATGACTATTTTGTTTATTTTAGGTTTGACAATAGGTTCTCAATTGTTTAGCATTATTGATTTGAATATTATTAGAGATTATGTTTTTGATGCTTTTGTTATTGTTATTTTTAATTTTGTTATTTTAAATTGGTTGTTTAATAAGATAATGAGAATTAATAAATAAGTATAAGATAAAAGAAACCAGCCTCAATTACAAGGTTGGTTTCTTTTACAGAGCTAGGCTCTGTCCAGTAGGGCTATGACTTTGAATTGTATATTTGTTGACTCAGTATAACAGAGTGTAGCAAGACTATAATATTCAAGACAAAATTTAATCTTGTTACTTGTTTTCTTAACTCTCTCAATTGCATTTGTAGCATTTAAAGCTTCTAGAATTCTTACAGTCTTTAGATAGGAGTTATCTTCTTTTCTAATTTCTTCCAAAAGTTCTTCATTTATTTGTGATATTAATCTTCTTTGTTCTTCAAGAGTATACTCACAAAAAAGTGGAGCATATTTTTCCAATTCTTCAATAGTATATACCCCTCTTGTTATTTGTTCTTTAATTGTATACAGTTCCTTAAAAACTTCTTCATCATACTTTCCTCCTATTATCCGTTTTACAATTTTAGTCGCTTGCTTTTCTACTGGTAATCTTTTCATATTGCAATTCCTCCTTAGGTTTTTATGTATATATTGTAACAAATATTTAGTCTCCAGTCAAACTTATGTAAATCCCATAGCAATTGCATTTACTATACATTATATTTTAAACATTTTTCTTCTAATAATTTAAAATTGCAACATCTATTTCTTACGTTCTCGGGTAATTTTCCATTATTATATAATTGATATAATTTAAATGATTTATTTTGTACTTGATGATAATTCTTATTTAACCAGTTTAATTGTTCTTTTAATAATTTTTGGTATTTTAATTCAGCTGTTGTTAATGTTTCTTTATTTAAATCTACTAAAAAGTAATTATCTTCTTTCACAGGAATCATATTATTGAAATTGACTGCTCCTAATTCTCCTTGTTTTATTTTTAAGAAATCTATTGTATTTTTCATTTTCTTATGTTTTGGTTTTGGACTAGATAAAGGTGCAAAATATTGGCATGTGTCTATCTTAAATAATATACCTATAAAAGGTCTTAACTCTTTTTCATTTCTATTATAAGCTACTTTATTATCAAATTTTCTTAAATAATCACAATAATTTGAATTTACTCTAACAATTTCTAAATTTATAATCATATTATACCTCCTTAGTATATTTATATTATATAGTATAGTTCTATAAAAAACAATATCTAACTAGAAATTTTTATATAAATAAAAGGATTAGAGTTTAGTCTCTAATCCACTTTTTTAAGTTCCAATTTAATGGCTGGATTCACCGCTTTTTTAAGTTCCAATTTAATGGCTGGATTCACCGCTTTTTTAAGTTCCAATTTAATGGCTGGATTCACCACTTTTTTTAGCTAATATTAGCAATATTATTATATGTAGAAAATATAAATTTATTGCTTTATATTAATAATATAACATATTTTTTAATAATATTCAATATTTTATGTTGATTTTATTTTTATTTAGTTTTCTTCTTTCAAATATATTTTATATGCAATTTTATATGATACATATAGCATTACAAATGATAGAATAATTAATACTACTAATCCAAATTTATCTAAAAAATTATTAAGCACATTATAATCAATATTTATATTTGCTTTTACTAATAAATAACCAATTCCAACTACTATAGCAATTAATCCAAATACTAATATAAACATTTGAATTCTTCCTCTTTCTGCTCCCCATTTATATATACTAGGTATTTGTATACTACTTACTAATGAAATTCCAAATATCCCTCCTATTGTCGTTGTTAGTAACAAATTATAGTCTATATTCATATTATTTTCTGGTCTAAAATAATTTATGATATATATTATAACTGGTGTAATTATAAAACCTACTATTGCTCCTATAAAAATACAGCCTATTACTAGGATATATTTTTCTATAACTACTTCCTTTTTATTTGTTGGTAATGTTAATACATATTTATTAGATTTTGCTATTTCATCATAGCTAAATGTTGATAAAGCTATCATTCCTATCATTGCAGTCATCATTATTGGTATATAATTAATTGCTGATTGGCTCATACTTCCAACTGCACAAACACATATTATTACAACAATTAGTGTGCTTTTGTAACTAGCTAAATTTAATAAATCTTTTTTTATTAAACCTTTAATTTCTTTCATAATTATTTTTCCCCTTTCACATAAAATAACATTATATCTTCAATTGTTGGTTTATCAATTACATCTATGTTATATTTTCTTTTAAAGTCATATTTATTTTGTACTAATACTTCATATTGATATTTTTCTTTTTTGTATTTGATATAATCTGTATTTTTAATTTTTTCAAATTCTTGTTTACTACATTTTACAATTCCATAGTTTTCTAATAATTCCTCTGTTGGCAAATTAAATATTATATTTCCTTTTTCTATGAAAACAATATAATCTGCTATGTGTTCTAAATCTGTTGTTATATGTGTTGACATTAGTATTGCCCTTTTTTCATCTTCTTCTATATATTCTCTAAATATATCTAAAATTTCATTTCTTATTATTGGATCTAAACCACTTGTTGGTTCATCTAGTATTAATAGTTTTGGACTATGTGAAATTGCAACTGCTATTTTTAATTTCATTTTCATTCCACTTGAAAAGTCTTTTATTAGTTTATTTGTAGGTAAGTCAAATTGTTTTAAATATCTAAAATATTTTTCTTTATCCCAATTGTTATAAAATTCTTTCATTATTGAATTAATGTTTTTAGCTGTTAAATATGTAGATAAAAAACTATCATCTAAAACTACTCCTATATCTTTTTTTATTTCTTTTTCATATTCTTTATTATCTTTTCCAAATACTTTTATTTCTCCTGTTGTGTTTATTATATTTAAAATTGCTTTAATTGTAGTTGTTTTACCTGCTCCATTTTCTCCAATTAATCCAACTATACATCCTTCTGGGACATTAAAACTAATATTTTTTAATTCAAAATCTGGATAGTTTTTAGATATATTTTTGATTTCAATACTATTTTCCACTTTAAATTTCCTCCTCAAAAATCATTTTAAATAATTCTATAATTTCATCTTCTGTAATATTTGATATTTTAGCTATTTTGTATATTTCTTCTATATGATTTTGTATTTCTTTTAATTTTTCTTCTTTCATTAAATTCAAATTCTTTGGTGCAATATAGCTTCCTTTTCCTGGTATTGTTTTTATAAAGCCTTCTTTTTCTAATTCATCATAAGCTTTTTTCACAGTTAGAAAACTAATTTTCAAATCATTTGCCAAACTTCTTACAGATGGTAACATTTCTTCTTCTTTTAATTCATTTGAAAATATTGCCTGTTTTATTGCTCTTTCTATTTGTTCATAAATTGGCGTGCTACTACTGTTGCTAATTATTATATTCATCATTCTCTCCTTTCTTTTTTGTTTACTAATATATATTAATCTCGCATCTGTTATATGTATATTATAACAGTGCATAACAGTTGTCAATACTTTTGTAATAATTTTGATATTTTTGGTGGGATAAAAAAGGAAAGGATTTAGATATTTTTTATCTATTTCCTTTCTTTTTCTATTTTGAAAATAATACTTTTTCTGATTTATATTGTTTAATTATATATGTAAGAACTATGCTGATGTATACAATTGTTGAAATTAACATTAATGCAATATTTAGTATATCAATATTTCCATTATTTATATCTGTAAATATTACTGTGTAATTTAAAAATGGTATTATTGATATTAGTGGTGTTCCAGTTACTTCTACCATAAATGCTATCATTCCTGGGAAGAATGATATAAATGTTAATGGTGTTAATGCACTTTGTGCTTCTTTAAATGTTTTTGATGTACTTGCAATTGAAATACATAAACCACTTATGAAGAAAGAATATGCAATTATTACAACTATTGCAAAAATTATTGTAATTGGTGTAAACATTATATCCATTCCTTCATATATAGAGAACATATCTTGTGCAATTATAAGTGAAATGATTGCTAAAACTAGACTGATTAATCCTGTAATTATTGAAGATATTGTTACCCCTAAAAATTTTCCAAGTATTATATCTTTGCTTTTTATTGGAAATGTTAATAATGTTTCTAATGTTCCTCTTTCTTTTTCTCCTGCTGTTGTATCTGTTGCTGGATATGTTGCAGATACTGTTATTGCCATTATTATAAATAAAAATGCATAATTTTTAATAAA
>CALXXH010000066.1 GCA_944392635.1 uncultured Clostridia bacterium
AATTTGTTATATAATCTTTTGCCGAGAAAAGGGAAAATTAAGGAGAAAGATTATGATAGTTAATCCAAAAATAATAGAAGATTTATGCCAAGATGCCGGAGAAAAAAGAACACAAAAAGCAAGAGCATATAAAGCATTAGGCAGAGTTGAAATGTTAAATATAGAATATATTGATAGTAATAACTTTGAATTAAGATCTATTGTTATAGGAACAGAACAATATATATCATATATATCAATACATAATGGAGAACTTGATGATGTTACATGTACATGTCAAGACTATTATAATCATTATGGAATATGCAAACATACACTTGCAACCATTATGCTATTTGCAGATAATAAAAAATATGAAGAGAGATATAGCAAAAAAACTCTAAGAAATAATAGAAAAGAAGTAAAAGACACTCAATATAGAAATTTCAAACAAATGGTAAATACCTTTTATAACGAAGAAATCGAAGGAATAAGTGAAGAAGAACAAGAACTAAAAAATAAAGGAACAGTACATATTGAACCTCAAATTATGTATGATAGATTCTTAGGAGATATAAAAGTAGAATTTAAAATAGGAAATAAAAGAATGTATAAAATTAAAAACTTAGCAGAATTTTATACAAGAATGTTAGATAAAGAATTCTATAGATATGGTGAAAAACTACAATTTATACACACAAGAGAAATGTTTGATGAAGAAAGCCAAAAAATACTAGACTTTTTGCTTAAATATGCAGAAATTATAAAATATGCAAACTCAAATTCAAATAGTAATTATAGATATTATGGAAAAGCACTAAGTGAAACTAGCATATTAGTTGGAAATACTGGATTAGACGATCTATTTGAAATATTAAAAGGCAAAAATGTCGAATTCAAAAGAGATTACTTAACACAAAATATAGAACTTGTAGATGAAAATCCAAATATTACATTTACATTAAATCAAATGGCAAATGGTCAGTATGCAATAGTTCCAAATATTGAAGTTTTCAATATCACAATATTAAAAGGAAAAGACTATAAATATATATTAGATGACAAAAAAATATATAGATGTAGTAAAGAATTTGAAAATACAAATTTAAGATTATTAGAATTCTTTAGACAAAACTATATGAATGAAGTGATTCTTGGAGAAAATGAATTAACACAACTATTTTCAATAGTATTACCAAAAGTAAAAAAAGCAATAAATATTGATAACATACCAGAAGAAGAAATAAAAAAATATAAACCAAAAGAATTAGTAGTAAAAGTATATTTAGATTTTGATGAAAATGATTACTTGGTTGCAGATGTACTATTTTGTTATGATAACAACGAATTTAATCCACTAGATGAAAAGATAAAATTAGACTTCCCAAGAAATGTAGTACAAGAAACAAAAGCATTAAATATGTTTAGAAAAACAGGTTTTATGCTTGACACAAAAAACTTAAGATTTATACTACCAGACAATGATAAAATTTATGAATTCTTAGCAGAAGATGTAAATATATATATGAAAAAATTTGAAGTACTAGTTACTGAAAGTTTTAAATCAAAACAAATAAGACAAGCAAAAATGGGAAGTATTGGAGTAAAAGTAGAAAATAATCTATTAGAAATAGATTTAAAAAACTTAGATATTGATATAAAAGAATTACAAAAAATAATGGAAAAATATCAATTAAAGAAAAAATATTATAGACTAAAAGATGGAAGTTTTTTAAACCTAGAAGAAAACGAGGAAATAGACTTTTTAGATAAATTAGTTACAGGAATGGATATAGACTACAAAGAACTAGAAGAAGGAGAAGTAAGGCTTCCAGCATATAGAAGCCTATACTTAAACAAATTATTAAAAAACAAAACAGGAATTCAAGTAATTAAAAATGGTGAATATAAAGAAATAGTAAACAGCTTAGATAAAGAGCATTTAGAAGATGAGATAACAATACCAGAAAAATTTGATAAGATTCTAAGATATTATCAAAAAACAGGATTTAAATGGTTAAAAATCTTAGACTCATACAAATTTGGAG
This sequence comes from uncultured Clostridia bacterium, assembly GCA_944392635.1. Lineage (GTDB taxonomy): Bacteria > Bacillota > Clostridia > TANB77 > CAG-508 > CAG-269. The sequence continues at coordinate 2,028 of CALXXH010000066.1, forward strand.
GAATACTTGCAGATGACATGGGTCTTGGAAAAACAATTCAAATATTAGCTGTTATAGTAGACTATGTAAAAAATGCTAAAAAGAACAACAAAAAGGAAAAAAGAGCAAGTTTAGTAGTATCTCCAAGTTCTCTAACTTTAAACTGGTTAAATGAAGCAAACAAATTTGCAAGTGATTTAAATATTTTAGTAGTAAGAGGAACTTTGGCAGAGAGAAAAAGACAAATAAAAGAAATACAAAATTACGATTTAGTAATAACTTCATATGATTTATTAAAAAGAGATATAGAGTTATATAAAGATAAAAACTATCAATTTAGATATGTAATTGCAGATGAAGCACAATATCTAAAAAACAGTAATACACAAAATGCAAAAGCAATCAAAAAAATAAATGCAGACACAAGATATGCATTAACAGGAACACCAATAGAAAACTCACTTGCAGAATTATGGTCAATATTTGACTTTATAATGCCAGGATATTTATTTACATACAAAAAATTTAAAACTATGTATGAAACACCAATAGTTAAAGAAAATAGTGAAAAAGACATGGCAAAACTTAGAATGTTAATAGAACCATTTGTATTAAGAAGAAACAAAAAAGAAGTATTAACAGAACTTCCAGATAAAACAGTAACAGTTTTAAATAATGAAATGGGAGAAGAACAAAGAAATATTTATCTAACATATCTGCTACATGCAAAAGATGACTTATTACAAGAAATACAAATAAATGGATATGAAAAAAGTCATATGCAAATCCTTGCAGCACTAACTAGATTAAGACAAATATGTTGTCATCCAAGTTTATTTATAAAAGATTATAAAGAAGGAAGCAGCAAACTAGACCAATGTATGGAAATAGTACAAGATGCAATAGAAGGAGGGCACAAAATACTACTATTTTCAGGTTATACATCAATGTTCCCTATAATAGAAAAAGAATTACAAAAAAATAAAGTAAACTACTATAAACTAACAGGAAGCACAAAAGTAGAAGAAAGAATAAAAATGGTAGACAAATTCAACAACAATCCAGATATAAAAATATTCTTAATATCATTAAAAGCAGGAGGAACTGGATTAAACTTAACAGGAGCAGACATGGTAATACACTATGACCCATGGTGGAATATCTCTACAGAAAACCAAGCAACAGACAGAGCATATAGAATAGGACAAAAAAACAATGTACAAGTATATAAACTAATAACAAAAAATTCAATAGAAGAAAAAATCTACGAATTACAACAAAAAAAATCACAACTAGTAGACAACATGCTAAGCACAAAAACATCATTCATAAACAAACTATCGAAAGAAGAAATAATGAACTTATTCAATTAAATAGGGAATAAGGGACGCTCCTTAAATCCATGCTTTAGGAATTTGGGGACGGACCTTGAAATCTTAATATGGAGGTATGTTATGAAAAAGAATGGATACCAAGAATTTGATGAGAGAGAATCATTAAAAAGGGCAAAAGAATTAAATATGCAACTAATAAGGAGTCTTGAAGAATTCAATAGCATTTCAAAACATGAATTAGATGCAAGGATAGAAAAGCTAGAGGAAATCATAGAAATATATGAAACATTAAAAGAAGAAGCTTTTGATTTTGATGAAACAGAATATAAAAGGATTAAAGAAAAATTAGAATATCTTAAGTTTAGAAAACAATATTTGGAAGAATTTAGCATTGATGAAATTAGTAAGGAAGAATTAAAAGAATATGCAAAATCTAAAAAGCAACAAGATGAAGAAAATATGAAAAAATATAGAAAAGAAAAATTAAAAGAAAAAGCAGATGAAAATAAAGATTTAAATGAATTAGACGAAGAAATTCGTGACATTTAAAAATGCAAAATTAGATAAAAATAGAATATATAAAAGGAGTAAAATGGAAAAGTATATAACAATTATTGGTGGTGGTTTAGCTGGAAGTGAAGCAGCATATCAAATTGCCAAAAGAGGAATTAAAGTAAAACTATATGAAATGAAACCTAAAAAATATTCACCAGCTCATAGTAATGAAAATTTAGCAGAGATAGTGTGTAGTAATTCTTTTAAATCAAATTTGCTTACAAATGCATGTGGATTATTAAAAGAAGAACTAAGAAGATTAGATTCACTTTTAATTAAGATAGCAGATAAAACAAGTGTACCAGCAGGACAAGCATTAGCAGTTGATAGAGATGAATTTTCAAAAAAAGTTACAGAGGAACTACGTAAAAACCCATTAATAGAGATAATAAATGAAGAAGTAACTGATATAACAAAAATGAGTGAAGATGGAATAGTAATAATTGCAACAGGACCTTTGACATCTAAAGGTTTAGCTGAACAAATTCAAAAAATTACAGGACAAGATAAACTATATTTCTATGATGCAGCAGCTCCTATTGTTTCTAAAGATAGTATCAATTTTGATATTGCTTTTTATGGAGATAGATATAGCCAAGAAAAGAAAAAAGAAGAAACAGTTGAAGAATGGCAACATAGAATAAAAGAACAAGAAAAAAACAATGAACAAAGTTATATTAATTTACCAATGAACAAGGAAGAATATGAAAAATTTTGGCAAGAATTAATTAATGCTGAAGTAGTAACATTACATGAATTTGAAAAAAGAGAAATATTTGAAGGATGTATGCCAATAGAAATAATGGCAAAAAGGGGAATTGACACATTAAGATTTGGACCATTAAAACCAGTAGGATTTGATGACCCAAGAACAGCTAGAAGACCATATGCTATTGTTCAGCTAAGACAAGATGATAAACAAGCAAGTATGTATAATTTAGTTGGATTTCAAACAAACTTAAAATATGGAGAACAAAAAAGAGTCTTTAGTATGATACCAGGATTAGAAAATGCAGAATTTGTAAAATATGGAGTAATGCATAGAAATACATATATAAATTCAACTAAATTACTTGATGAAACATATAATTTAAAAACAAATAAAAATATATATTTTGCAGGGCAAATAACAGGAGTAGAAGGATATGTAGAATCAATATCATCAGGATTAGTTGCAGGAATAAATGCTGTGAAATCTTTAGAAAATAAAGCAAATAAACCAATAACTTTTCCAGAATATACAGTTATAGGAGCATTAGCTAAATATATTTCCACACCAAATGAAAAGTTCCAACCAATGAATGCAAATTTTGGAATATTACCAGAATTGGAAGGAAAGAGGATAAAGGATAAAAGGGAAAGATATATAAAATTAGCACAAAGAAGTTTAGAAAATTTGGATACAAATATATAGCAATGTATTAAATGAAAGAAAATCTAAGTAAAAGAATAAAGGTGGTACTATTAAGTGCTACTTTTTTCTTTAAAATACAAGTTAAATATTACAAATATTACTAAAATATGACATTTATATTAAATTTGCCAAAATTTACATAAAATTATTGAAAAAATTATGTTTTTTTGTTATAATTATATATAGTTGAAAATATAACTATAAATCATATAGGAGGGTATTAATATGTATGATGAATTAAATGAAATGGAATTGGTTAGAGAAGACATAGAAGAATTAACAGCAGAAGAATTAGCAGATATAAAAGTTGAATTAGAAGAAATATTAATGGACTGTGATGAAATTTTAGATAATGATGATGAAGAAAATGAGTAAAGAGGGGGATGAAATTAAATGGAATTGAATGAAAAATTAGATCAAAAATATAATGCTGATAAAAAAGCATATGAGAAAATTTCAAAATTAAAAGAAAATGTGAAAAATGCTAAAAGAGAAATAAAAAAATATGAAAGAGCTAAAAGAAATGCCGAGATGAATAAAGAGTGGGCTATTGAAGATAAAGATAAGGCTGCTGAAACAAATGCAGATGCTGCAATAAAAATGGCAGAACAAGAAATAGCTAAACTTAAAACTAATGTTGCAAAGATGAACTTAATATTAAAAAACAGTAAAGAAAAGGTAGATTCTTATATAAAAGAGTTAAGTAAAGAACCAGGATTTAGTGCTCATATAAATTCTATTTTAGAAAAAAGATATAATAGAAAAATAAAGAAATATAATAAGGAAAAAGAGCAAGTAAATTTAATGGTGGATTTAGTAAAACAACATCCTTCTTTAGAAAATAATTTTAAAGGAATGGTACGTGCTACAGAAGAATTAAAAAAATTAGATGAGGAATTAAAAACATTAGATCCAGTTACTGATAAAACTAGAATTGATGAAATTAAAAATGTTGAAATTCCAAGTGCATCTTCTAAAAAGAGTAACAATAAGAATATGTTTATGGACTTTTGCACGAGAAATAAAATAGAAATAGATAAAGATTTTTTAGATAATTTATTAGAAGAACAGGGATTTTCTCATACAAAAGACGGAGATATTAGAATTTCTAAAACACTAAAAAATATTTCAAAAGGATATGACAAGAGAATAGCGACATATGAAAAGGCTATTGAAAAAATACCAGGAGCTAAAATTTATGAAGATAATGTAGAAAGACGTGAATCAACACCACGTTCTACTAGAACAGGAAATACTGATAGAGATAATATAGAAGAAGATAGTCATCCAGCTAAAAAATTCAAATGGTGGGAATTTAGAAAAAGATTTAAGGATTGGCGAGAAAGAAAAAATGTTAAGAAAGTGCAAAAAGAAAATGTAGGAAAGACACGTGAATCATCTGAAAAATTTAGAGATGCATATAAATATGATTTGGTAAAAGATTATGTTGATGATAAAGAAAAAACTATATTTAAAGAAGCTACAAAAGAAATGAAACAGTCTAACAGAAATGATGAAGAAAGATAAAAAATTTCCAAGTTTTTATTGACTTCTTAAGTGAAAAATGATAAAATAGTAACCGTTACGATAAAGTGCATGTATTATGCAATTCCGTAACGGTTATTTGATTTTATGAGCATGAATATTTCAAAAATATTACATGAAAAAATCATAAAAAGCAATTAAAATAAAAAAACAGGAGGTGAAATTTAAGTGCCAACAATTAATCAATTAGTAAGAAAAGGTAGAAAAACAGGAGTAACAAAATCAACTGC
>CALXXH010000067.1 GCA_944392635.1 uncultured Clostridia bacterium
ATAAAAGTGAGGAGAATGTATATGAAAAAATCAAATTTAATTAAAGTAGTTTTAGTTTTAGGAATAAGTTTAATGGTTATGTTATTTAGTACAAGTGTTATGGCAGCAAATGAAATTGATTTAAGTAATACTATAGACAAGAGTAGCAGTCCAACTTCAAATACTGGTAATTCAAATTCTAATAGCAATAATTCAAATAGTAATTCAAATAGAACTAATAACACAAATACAAATAGAACAAACAATACTAATACAAATAATTCTAGTATTTATAACAACACAAGTTTACCAAAAACAGGTATTACAGATTCAATACCAGTAGCAGTATTACTTGTTGTATTTGGTGTATCATCTGTATATGCATATAAGAAAATTAAAGATTATAAAAATATCTAATAGATAAAGCCCAAAAGGGCTTTTTTATTTTCATTTACATTAAACTTGTAAAGCTTTTATTATAATCCTATTTCCATTTAAATTATTACAAGTAACTAATGTAAGATATTTCTTATTTGAATCATATTCAAAAATAGGAGTGAGGTCATTTGCATTAACTTCATATTTAGATATAACATTATAAGTATATTTATTATTATTAGAATAAATATATATAATATCATCAATACCAAGAAGAACAATATTGCTAAAAAACTTACCATTATCATAATTATGACCAGCAATACAAATATTTCCGTTCTTATTTAAATTATCACCATAAAATTTACATGGAGCAATTTTCAATGATTCTTCATTCAATTCTGGAAATATTGGGTAATTAATTTGAATCTTTGGTATCTCTATGGTTCCAAACAAATTACTCCCATCAGTATTTTCTAGCAATTCATCTTGCTCAGTATTAGTAGACTCAATATCAGTATATAAAAGAGATAAATTATAATTGCTAGTTAATTGTTTTGAAATTTCTTCTTGTTTTTTTATTTTATAAAAATAATTACATATAAAATATATAATAACAAATAATATAATTATAGAAATAATAAGTTGAATAATAAACAAATGCTTTTTCTTATAATATTTATTTTTTGTAAGTAAAATTTGAATCATAATTACCCTCACATAGTAAAACCTAAAAATTAGGTATATTTATTAAAATTAATACATAAATGAAAATATCTATAAAATATTATTTGCAAAAAAATTAATAATATTAAAAAATAACTTGTCAAAAAAAGCATGTTTTGTTATATTATATAAAGAAAAACTCTTATATAGTTTAAAAATACACTTCAAAAATAAACTTATCAATTAAATAAATTGGAGAAATAGAATGAATAACACAAAAGAACAAAAAATGATAAAACAAAAAAAGAAAAATGTAAAAATATTTCCAATATATAAAACAGTTTCTTGGGATTTATTATTTTATTTTCCAATAATATTCTTATTTCTAACACAGGTTAAAGGTTTCTCAGCTTCACAAGTATTATTTGCAGATAGTTTTTATACATTATCAAATACATTTTGGCAATTACCAATAACAAGTGTTGTAGATAGAATAGGGAAGAAGAACTGTTTAATTATCGGTAATGTTCTATATTCACTTAGCATTTTTGCTATGATTTTCATGAAAAATTATTATGAATTACTATTAATTCAATTCATATATGCTTTAGGATATTCAATAAAAGGAATATGTGAAACAAATATTTTATATGATTCGCTACCAGTTGGCAAAAAAAGAGGTAATGTTTTTTCTAAAATAGATGGAAAATCAGCTTCATATTTTTATATTTTTGACGCAATTGCATCTGTTATAGCTGGATTTACATTTGTTATAAATGGATATATACCTATGATTTTATGTTTTGCATGTTGTGTAACTTCAACAGTTATTTCATTTAAATTTAGACACACAAAAATAGTTGAAGAAAAAGTAGAACCAATAAGTCTTAAAACATATTATGACCAAATAAAAGAATCTTTTAAATTTTTCTTGAAATCAAGAAGGTTAAAATCATTAATAATATTTAATGCAATATTAATGGGAGTAATATTTGGTATTGTAAATTTAAGAAGTAGTATGCTTAGTGAAATGAAAGTTCCAGAACAATACTTTGGAATAGTTTTTGTATTATTACAATTATCAGCAGCATTTATGTCTAGAATGACTGATAAAATACAAGACAACTTCAAAAACAAGACATTAACATTTTTAGCAATACCTACTACAGTTTCTTGTATTCTAATTGGATTTATTGGAGCAGACCCATTATCTAAATCATCATTGATATTAATATTTTTGTTATTTTTAGTACAATATGCTGTAAAAGGTCCATTCCAGGCACTTATGACAAGATATTTGAACAACTTTACAAATAGAAAAATTAGACCTAAGATAACAGCCTTGAAAAATCTAACTTCAAATCTATTTACAGCATTAGTTTCAATGCTATGTGCTGTTATGCTAGGATTTACAACTACTGCAAATACCTTCATAGTAGTTGGCTGTATTTCAACAATATTTATAGTATTACTATTAGACTACATGAGGGGAAAAGTTGGACTAAAGCCTGAACAATATGGAAAAGAAGATTTAAAATACAGTCTATATAGACCTGATAAAATACAAAAAGGATAGAGAAATCTATCCTTTTAAAGATGGCATTATTTCATAACGAATCTTAAAACAATTAAAATTATCTAAATTACCTTTTTCTAAACAATCCAAATACATATCTAATTCATCCAAATTTCTACAAGCTGAAATAATTATTGGATTAAGTTCATATTTAAACATTAATTCTAGAGAAAAATCAAATGATTCAAATATAGACTTTTTCTCTTTATACCTCATTAAATTAAAAGTTTCTCTAAACCTTGCAAATGATGAATTTTTAAAATTTTCCAAAGATATTATATATTTATCTTCTATAACTTGTTGAATATTATGATATTTTTCTGGGTTTTCCTCATATATTTTATTAATATCTGCATAATAATAGGGAAGATATGCTTTTTGATCCTTTTCTGTTATTAATAATATTCGCTCATCACCTTCACCATTCTTAAATCTATGCTTAAAAATTTCATTACTATTATCAATATTTTTGCTCATCTCGTGTATTCCTCCATAGACATTATACTTTTAAATTTTTGAATTGTAAATATGTATTGTTAAAAATAATATTATATGGTATTATAGATAAAAATAACTTAAGAAAAGGATTTATTATGTATAAAATAGAAGATTTTGAAAAAAAGAAAAAAAGGTCTATAAATATTTTAAAAATTTTTAATATATGTATATGTTTAATTATTATTCCAATAATAATATATAACTTGACACTAATAATTAAATATGTTATAAATCCACAGGAAACACCTGATTTTTTAGGATATAAAACATATGAAATAATATCAAGAAGTATGGAAGATACTATTAATAAAAATGATCTCATAATTGTTAAAGATGTTCCAAAAACTGAAATCAAAATCAATGACATTATAGCATTTAATAATGGAAAAGAAGTTATTACTCATAGAATTATTGATATAGAAAATATTAATGGACAAACTTTTTATACCACAAAAGGAGATAATAATAGATCACAAGATAAAGAAAAAATAAGCTATGAACAGGTTGAAGGAAAATATATGTTTAAAATTAGTAAATTTGGATATTTACTCAATATATTAAAAAATAGATATCTTTTATTTATACTGTTAATATTTTTAATATTTTGCTTAATTCACATGGCAAAAGTCAAACAAAGAAAAAAGAATAGGGAAGATAAGATAAAAATTATTACGAAATAACAATGGGAGGAAATAATGAATAAAGAATTAAAAAACGAAGCATTAAATAGTGATGAAATAAATAATAATGAACAAGACAAAAAGGAAAGAAAAAGAATTACTATCAATGGAATTAGTATATGGAGAATACTTGCATATTTTATTATATACAGTGTAGCTGGATATATTATAGAAACATTATATGGTATGATTACAAAAGGAGTTTGGGAAAGTAGACAAAGCTTTTTATATGGACCTTTTTGTGGTATATATGGCTTGGGTGCTGTTGTAATGATATTATGTTTGCATAAATTTCCTAAAAAATATAATGTATTATTTATTGGTGGATTTATAGTAGGTTCTATAGTTGAATATGCCATTAGCCTGTTTGGAGAATTAATTTTAGGAGTAAAATGGTGGGATTATTCAAATATGCCTCTTAATATAAATGGAAGGATATGTGTATATTTTTCTGTATTCTGGGGATTTTTAGGTATATATTTAATTGCATCATTAAATCCTAAAGTAGATAGACTAATAAATTGGGTTAAAAGTAAATTGAAAACTCAAAAAGCACTAAAAGCATTTGTAGTTACTGTATTTACATTATTGATGCTAGACTGTATTGCCACAGCTTTTGCAATTGAATTTTTCTTAGTAAGAATGATTGCAAAAAATGATTTAGATGTTCCAAGAAAGGAACTTGTGTTAGAACAATATGATAAGATATATGGAAATGAAAATCTTTCAAAATTTATTTATACTTTTTGGGGAGATAAAAAGATGATAAAAACATTTCCTAATTTAAAAATTAAAGATGTAAATGGAGATATAATATATATGGACAGCCTTTTAGATATACAGCCATATTATTTAAGAGTTCATGATATTAATAATAAAAATAATGAAGAAGTAGAAGATGTAATAAAAGGCGAATAATTATAAAACAAAAGAACAGGTATGAATTTTGAAATCATATCTGTTCTTTGCTTTTACATATCTGCTAAAGGATTACTTTCAACAGCATTTCTTACTTGTGTATTATCTACATGTGTATAAATTTCAGTAGTAGAAATACTCTCATGTCCTAAAAGTTCTTGCAGAGCTCTAATATCAACATTTCCATATTGATACATAAGTGTTGCTGCTGTATGTCTTAATTTATGGACTGAAAAATTTCTACTATCAAAACCAGCTTTTCGTAGTTCTTTTGTTACTATATATTGAACTGTTCTTCTACTAATTCTTTCTTTTCTTTCACTTAAAAATAAAGCCTTATTTGAATTTAATTTATCAACTTTGACACCTACTTGTGGTCTAATGAATAAATAGTCTGAAAGAGCCTTTAAACATGCTTTATTTAAATATATAGTTCTTTCTTTATTACCTTTTCCAATAACATTTAATTTTGCTTCACTAAAATCAATATCTTGAATATTAATTCCAACTAATTCTGACAAACGAAGCCCACAATTCAAAAATAAAGTAGTAATTGCATAATCTCTTTGATAATTCCTGTTATCTTCATCAGCAGAAACTTCTAAAAGTTTTTTACTTTCTTCAAGATTAAGATATTTTGGAAGTCTTTTATCTGCTTTAGGTGTTTCTAAATTTTGAGCAGGATTTACATCAATTAAATTTGCTTTTTGAGATAAATAACTAAAAAATACTCGTATTGTTGATGCTTTTCTTGCTCTTGTTGCAGATTTGCTTTTTAATTCAATTGCCATATAGCTTAAAAAAGCATGAATATCAGCTAATTGAATCTTTTTAATAGTTCTTAATGAAATATCATTGATTTTAATCTTTGAAAAATCCTTTTCATCAGTTAAATTAAAATGAATCTTAATAAATCTTAAAAACATCATTAAATCATAATTGTATTCTTTTATACTATTAGGTGATTTGTTTAAAATCGTAGCACTATAGTCTAAAAAAGAATTTACATAACTTGGGTTTTCTTGTTTTTTTATCATATGTTTCACTCCTTCTAATATATGTATTATATACCAACAAAAATAAAAAAGAAATAGAAAAGTAAAATTTTGTGCAAAGTTTTGACATTTTTGTCATAAAATTTAAAAATAGCTTATTGATAAATAAATTTTGAAAAATACAATATTTTATGATATACTTAAGAAAATTTTTAAGAAAGGGAGTCTAATTTATGTTTCATAAAAAAAGAAGTAATGATAATGATGTCCCAAAAGCAATTAAAAACATGAAAAAACAAAGATTACAAGAAGAATTAAATGAAGATAAAAACAGAAAAGCAAAACATGGAAAAGGGAATAGTAAAAGAAAAAATAATAAAAATTCTATAAAAAGCAAAAAGATTAAGAAGATAATTATAATTATTATAATAATCCTTATTCTAGTTTTTGGAATAATTTTAGGAGTTTCAGCACATAGATTTAAAACTCTAGCTAAGGAAATGATGAATAACCAGAATTCAATAGTAATAGACACAGATGGAAATACTATTGCAGAACTTGGTAGTGAAAGAAAAAATATAGATATTTCAATAAATGACATTCCAGACAATTTAAAAAATGCATATGTTGCTATAGAAGATGAAAGATTCTATAAACATCATGGTGTTGATATAAAAAGAACTGCATCTGCTATTTTCTCTTATGTAATACATTTTGGTTCTTCGTCATATGGTGGAAGTACTATTACCCAACAGCTTGTAAAAAATCTAACAGGAGATTCAACAGATAGTATAACAAGAAAAGTTAAAGAATGGTGGAAAGCATGGCAATTAGAAACTTGTCTTTCAAAAGATGAAATATTAGAAGGATATTTGAATGTAATATATGTTGGTCCTAGTATATATGGAGTTGAAGCTGGAGCAAAATACTATTTTAATAAATCTACTGCTGATTTGAGTTTAGCTGAATGTGCATTTCTTGCTGGAATAAATCATTCTCCTAATTCATATAATCCTTTTACAGATGAGGATAATACTGAAAAGATAAAAAATAGAACAAAAACAGTTCTTTCAAAAATGCTAGAATTGGAGTATATTACAGAATCTCAAGAGCAAGAAGCTGTAAATGAAGTAGATAATGGATTGAATTTTAGAAAGGGTGAAATTGAATCTGGTGATGGTGTTTATTCTTATCACACAGATGCCCTTATAAATGAAATAACAGAAGATATTGAGAATAAATATAATATATCACAAACATTTGCAACTAATTATATAAATATGGCAGGGTTAACAATTCACAGTTCTCAAGATTCATCAATACAGGAACAAACTGAAACAGAATTTGAAAAAAGTAA
>CALXXH010000068.1 GCA_944392635.1 uncultured Clostridia bacterium
CCAATGGTAGAAGGAATCGCAAAAGACTCAAACGAAAATAATCCAAATTCAGTAGTAAAAGGAATAGCAGATGGAATTCCTATGAAGAGATTAGGAACAATAGAAGAATTAGGAGAACTAGCAGCATTTTTAGCAAGTAATGAATCATCATACATTACAGGACAAAGTTTTGTAATAGATGGAGGATCAACACTTCCAGAAACAATGAGTGTAGGAGTTTAAAAAATTAGTAATAAAAATAAAAAAGTGAAATAAAATAGTGGTAGTAATTATAATTACTATCATTATTTTTTATAATTTTATAGACGAGAGGTTTATTATGAACAAAACATTAGAATTTATCAAATCTATACTAATTCCAGTTGTGATAGGAGGAATAGTAGGATTTTTAATTTCAAACTTTATTGATTATGAAATAATAAATAAACCACCATCATCACCACCAGAAATAATATTTCCAATAATATGGACAATACTTTATATACTAATGGGAATATCATATGGAATATTAAAAACAAAAAACTTAATTGATAGTGAAACGAATATGCTATATTACACACAATTACTTGTAAATGTAACATGGCCAATAGTATTTTTCGTATTCAAATGGAGATTTATATCAATAATATGGATTATTTTACTACTAATTCTAGTAGCATATATGACAATAAAATTTTATAGAAAAAACAAAATAGCTGGATTACTACAAATTCCATATATGATATGGACGATATTTGCAACATATTTAACAATAGGAGTATATGTATTAAATTAATAAAAATTAAGGAATGTCCCTAATTCCTAAAAAGGGGAAGAAAAGGACATTCCCAAATCCTTACCTTGCCATAAATCTTCAACATTCATTCTTTTAAATAAACCATTCATTACCCATTTTTTGTGAATATCCCAACTAGGAGCAATTAATAACTCTTTAGGAGCATCACCAGAAATACGATGTATTACTATATTTGGGTTTAGGTGTGTTATTATATAACAAAGACAATCCATGTATTGCTCATATGTAAGAGGAGTGTATTCACCATTTTCATACATTTTTGCAAGATATGTACCTTTTACTACATATGTAGAATGAATTTTAATTCCTTGTATATCAATACTATTAACAAAATTAATAGTATTTTTTAAATCTTCAAAATTCTCATTTGGAAGACCAACCATTATATGTACAACAACATCAATACCATGATTTCTAAGTAAAGAAATAGCAGTAAGGAATTTTCTATTGTCATAACCACGATTTATAAAATCTCCTGTTTTTTCATTTGAAGTTTGAAGTCCAAGTTCAACCCACACATAATAATTTTTTGAATACTCTGCCAATAATTTAGCAACATCTTCATCAATACAATCAGGCCTTGTTGCAACTGCTAAGCCAACAATTTTATCATTAATCAAAGCTGCATCATATTTCTTTTTCAAATTTTCTACTGTATCATATGTATTACTAAAATTTTGAAAATACACAATAAACTTATTAGCCCTTTCAGCTTTATAACTATTAAAAAAATCATTCACTTGTTTTGAAATATTTTCATTAGAATTCAAATGTTCCCCTGAACCTTTTTCACTACAAAATATACAACCACCATAAGAAATCCTGCCATCACGATTAGGGCAAGTAAATCCACCATCAATACATATTTTTAAAACTTTTTCTCCAAATTTTTCTTTTAAAAAATTACTTAACTTATTATATCTTTCTTCCATAATAAAAATATTATAACATAAATAAAATGAAAATAACAGTAATTATAGAATTATAGTTACTGTTATAAATGACTGCAACAATTTAAAAAAGTAAAAAATGTATTTCGATGAAAAATAATATTATAATAAATATAGCATATTTTAGATGTCATAATCCATCGAAATTTGTAGAATAGCAAAAAATATAAGAAAAATCAACAAATGCTCACATTAAAAAACATTAACAATGATAAAAATACAAAAAATTGCAACTTTTTACAAAAAACTATTGACAATATTTGGAAATTAATTTATAATACAAACAAGATGTTTAAATCATAAAAGTTGAATACAATATTTTTAAGTTTTATTATAAAAATTAAATTTAATAATAAAACAGTTTGAATTTTTATAAATAAAAAATTTTATTTTTTAATCCACAAATCCAACAAATTGAAAAATAATATTAATTGTACAATTTAAATATCTGAGGTCATAAATATTTTTTCTTATTTTAATTCCAACATAGAATCAAAAAAGAAAATCCAAATTAAAAACATCCAATAGAAATAATATAATTCGTAAATAGTGTTATTATCTATTCCATTACATACGCACAATATAGTGAGTATTCCTTAAAATATAGTAATCCATCCTTATCCTTAAATGGCCTCAGATATTTAAGTTGTATAATTAATTAAAATAATTTAAAATCCAATTATTTCTTGATAAATATTCATTGCAAAATGATCTGTCATACCAGAAATGTAATATAAAATAGCTTGGTGAAAATTATCAATATTTTCATCTTCAAAAAGCACCTTATTCCTTAATTTCAATTCACATCTATTATCAACATCACAATAAAGTTGTAAAAAATCATAAAAACTTTTACTTAAATTAGGATAATATTTCTCTAATTTCTTACTAGATGCAAGAAAATCATTTTTGACATAACAAGAAAGCAAAGTTTCATAAATTTCATTAATAACTAATTCAAAATATCTATTTGAAGCTTGTAATCTATCACATAGATAAATATTTTTGTAATTAAAAGCTTTAATTTTATTCATTAAAGAAAAAGCACTATTTGAAAAACAAATTCCTTTCTCAGGAGAAGAATTTTCACATAAATCAGTTACTAAATAATTAATAATATTAGTATTATTTAAAGTGTTTGAAACAGTAGAATCATTAAGCAAATTAGAAAGTTCTGTCAAATGATTATCTAATATTCCAAGTGTAATTGCATCTTCAATATCACGACCAATATATGAAATTTTATCTGCAACCTTTACAACACAACCCTCCCAAGTATATGGAGCAAACTGATTAGGAAAAGAATAATCACTTAAATCAATAAATTCTTCTCTAGGTTTTAAACCATTTTCATCAATTTCACCACAATGAGAAATAATACCATCACGAACACCATATGTAAGATTTAAATTTCGTTTAAATCTCTCATTATCCTCTAATAATTCAACATCATCAACAAAATCCAAACCATTTTTCTCATGCCAAAAAGATTTGTTCAAATACTTTTTAGACAAAGAAGATAAAATTCTCTCACCAGCGTGACCAAAAGGGCTATGGCCTAAATCATGGCTAACTGCAATTGCCTTTGTAAGCTCAGTATTTAACCCTAGATAATTTGCAATTGTATAACTAATTGAGTCAACATGAGTTACATGCTCAATACGAGTACAAATATGGTCATTATCAGGAGAAAAGAACACTTGAGTCTTATGTTTTAATCTTCTATAACTATTTGAATGAATAATTCTTGTATAATCTCTTTCAAAATCATTTCTAGTATCCATACTTCTATGATAAAGAGGAGATTGTCTAGAAATAATATTACTCCATTTTGGATTACTAGAATTTGCTGCTAAACTTTCAAAAGAATTTTTCATAAAACGACACCTCGATAATAAAAATATATATTACTACTAGTTTACAATAAAATTCGACAAAAGTCTAGTATTGTATTACAATTCACAGTTGAGATATATTATAAAATGTTGATATATTAATATTTCATAAATTTTTCGGCTCAATACAAAGATTAAGAATTTCTAAAATAATTTTATGGCACCCTTTCACTTAGTCCTCACTACGTTCGACGCGAACATTTTCCATAAAATTATTAAAGAAATTCTAAAATTCCTCCAATCACACTCAAAATTTAATCAATATTAATATATAAACATTTTATTAGACTATAATTGTAAAAAAAGTTTATTTGTATTGAAATCAAAATATCAAAATAGTATAATAAGAAAGGATATAAAACAGGAAAGGAGAAACAATATGTTTAATTTAGTTAGAGATGATTTTGATGAGAACACAGATGATATTTTAAATTCAATAAACAAGATGTTAGAGAAAAATAAGAAAGAAAAGGAAGAAAAAGAAGATATAGAAAAGAAGGATTAGATGTAATATGAAAATTATATATATTATGGGAAAAAGTTCATCTGGTAAAGATACAATATATAAAAAATTAAAAGAAAATTTAGATGTCAACACATATGTAATGTACACAACAAGACCTATACGAAAAGGTGAGATTGATGGAGTTACATATCATTACATTACAGATGAAGAAATGAATAAATACATTAATGGAAAAAAAGAAGAAAAATTAATAGAATATAGGACATATCAAACAGTACATGGACCTTGGACATATGCAACAATTGCAGATAACCAGTTTAAAAGTGATAAAAACATGATAATGTTAGGAACATTAGAATCATATCAAAAAATGAAAGAATTGTTTAAAAACGAATTAATACCAATATATATTGAAGTAGAAGATGGAATAAGATTAGAAAGAGCTCTAAAAAGAGAAAGAGAACAAAAGGAACCTAAATATGAAGAAATGTGTAGAAGATTTTTAGCAGATAGCAAAGATTTTGCAGAAGAAAATTTGAAAAAAGCAGGTATTAATAAAAGATTTGAAAATATTGAATTAGAAGAATGTTTAAATGAAATATTAGAAGAAATTAAGAGTGAAATTGAAAAATAAAAAACAAGAAAAACAAAGAATAAAAGAGAAAAAATGAGATTGAGCGAGATTTTAAGTGCAACTAAAACTCAAAAAACACAAGCTGAATTAAAATAAAGTAAAAATGAATTTGGAATATTTATCCAAACAAGGTATAATATATATCGATGGTGCATTATTCTAGTCATACAAGTTTTACGAGGGTGGGGCTAAAAATCCACTAAAGGGCACATCGTTGAAGTTTCTTGTTAGTGCGCGAAATGCCAGTTTTGTGTGCTTTCAGGGAGTAAAGAATTTAGGGTAATATGTAATGGCATACATGTGATCCCCTAGGTTCGTGGAGGCTTAAAATATTTCATTTTAAGTTAAACCTATGTTGAGTGCCAAGACACAAAATACATAGAGTAGCCTGTCTCGAGTGAATGTATTGGGATTAATTTTACAGAAGTAAAAAAGATTTAGGCCAAATTGTTTTTACTTTAATTATGAAATTTCATTTGCAAAAAAGACTAGTAAAACTAAAAATGTATGTAAAGGAAAACTTCTAGAATGTTTGTTTCGGAAGAAACAAAGAAGTCTAGGGATTAAGGTACAGATTTAAGTGGTAATCTGGTAGCTACATTTCATGTAGATATTTTCCTTAAACGGAAACGGCTCTAGTAGTAATACTAAGTGGAGAATAGAGAAATTCGACCAGACCTAAACTGTAAAATTTACTTAGGCTTTTACCATCTAGTGTCGTATATAATTAAATTAATATAAAATGATTGTTAATAGGAAAATCTATTATATTTTTTATTTGTAACTCCCAACATCGCACAGTCTGTAGAGAAAGTTATTATAACAAATTAAGAATATAATCAACAGACTGTAGCTTGTTGGTCCCCACGAATTGTTACTGCATAAAAAATATAATAGATTTTCCTAGATAAACATTCATATTTAAAAAAGGAAGGGCTATAATAAATGGACAAAGAAAGTCTAAATAAAAAAGAGAAGAAAGAAAATAATAAAAACAAAAAAGACCACTCGAATATAGGGTGGTTTATAAAAATATTTTTTACAACATTTATCTTATCGATGTTCTTTTCATTTATATCTTCAAATGGAATAACAAATTTAAGCCTAATACCAGCAATTTTAATTTTGATAATTGTAATATTAGTAGGTATTGGATTTGATATTATAGGTGTTGCTGTAACTGTAGCAGATGAAAATGAATTTCATGCAAAAGCTACAAAAAAAGTAAAAGGTTCAAAAAGTTCAATTAAATTAATAAGAAATGCTCCAAAAGTTGCAAATATATGTGCTGACGTAGTAGGGGATATATGTGGAGTATTAAGTGGTGCAATAAGTGCTTTAATATCAATGAAAATTACTGAACAATTTGGAATGAACTTTGATTTACAATTTATAATAAGTGCATTAGTTGCAGCAATAACTGTAGGTGGAAAAGCTTTAGGAAAAGGTGTAGCTAATAGTAAATCTACTCAAATTGTTCATGCAGTAGGAATTGTATTTAATAAATTCGGAAAAAAAGAAAAATAAAATAAAATCTCATGTTTAATATAGATATTTAATATATTGCAACCCATTAGGTTACATAACCATATCATACCTGAGGTTTTATATTTTTCAATTTCATCTATTCATTCCATTGCGAGGTACGAGCAATTTAGTACTATTGTTATTACTAATGCAATTAATGTAATACCATTAAGTTCCTCTAAAATTTTTCATCATTTTCTTCATCATTTGAATCCTCCTAATATTTTTACAAAATAATTATATCTATAAATAAGATATTTGTAAATACCTTATTTTAGATAATAATTTTATACATATAATTTATTATTCACACTTTTAAAAAGAAATAAACAAAAAACCTAAAAATATTAAACATATTGTTTAACATTTCTAGGTTTATATACAATAAAAAATTTATATTTACATCTTAAGCATCTTTATCAATATCAATTAAATTATCTAAAGAACACTCCAAATATTTGCATAAATCTTCTAAATACTTAAAAGAAATAGAAGTAGTTTCACCATGGATAAAATACCTTAAAATCATAGAGAAAGATAATTGATAATTAAATAAAAATGTTATAAAATAACAAAAAATAACAATAATATAAGAAAATTGGACATTAACGAAATCAAAGATTTCGATGTCCAGATGAACAAAATTGCTTTGCAATTATTGTGCGAATCAAGGTAAATTAACCTTTTTATATACGGAAAAATCTTAAATAGGGTA
>CALXXH010000069.1 GCA_944392635.1 uncultured Clostridia bacterium
AAATTAATAGCAATGGATTTTGATGGTACACTATTAACAAGTGATAAAAAAATCACAGAAAAAAATAGAAGTACATTACAAAAATATAAAGATAACAAACATATTATTGTTGGAATAACAGCTAGAAATTTATCAAGTGTAAAAAATGTTTGTGATATTAATATATTTAATTATTTAATTTTAAATAATGGTTCATATATTTATGATGTAGAAAATGATATTGGAATTGATATAGGGCATATTGATAAAAATACATTAATGAAGATAACAAATAACTTTAAAGATTTTGCAAAAGAAATTGATTATTGCTCTTTAAACAAATATTATATTTATAAAAAAGAAAATGTAGAAAATAAAGGCTTTATAGTTAAAATCAATAGACTTGAAGACATTAAAGAAGTTATAGTAAGAATGAATATTTTTTTTAAAAGTAATGAAGAAATTAGTAGTAGTAGAAAATATATAGAAAATGAATTTCAAGATTTAAATGTTTTTGAAATGTTGGATACAGACAATAACAGTTCAAAGAGATGGCTAGCAATAAATCCAAAAGGAATTGATAAATTTAAAGCTTTAGAGATATTATGTAAGAAAATAGAAATAAAACTTGAAGAAGTTATATTTTTTGGGGATAGTGCAAATGATTTATCAATAATTAATAAAGTTGGTTTAGGAGTAGCAATGGGAAATGCTTTAAAAGAGGTTAAAGAACAGGCAAAAGAAATAACACTATCAAATGATGAAGATGGAATTGCAAATTTTTTAGAAAATAGGATATATATGGGAGGAAAAATAAATATGATACTTTCAACATTATGTTATATTGAAAAAGATAATAAATATCTAATGTTACATAGAACAAAAAAGAAAAACGATATTAGTAAGGACAAATGGTTAGGAGTAGGTGGAAAATTTGAAGAAGGAGAAAGTCCTGAAGAATGTATTGTAAGAGAAGTAATGGAAGAAACAGGATTAACATTAAATTCATATAAATTAAGAGCTATTATAACTTATGTATCAACAAGTTGGGAAACAGAATATGTGTATGTGTTTACTTCAAATGATTTTACAGGAGATTTAATAGAATGTAATGAAGGAGATTTACAATGGATTGATAAAAAAGAAGTTACAAAACTAAACATTTGGGAAGGTGATAAAATTTTTGTAGAGAAATTACAAAATGACAATAAATTTTTTACAGTAAAATTTGAATATGATGGAGAAAAATTAATCAAATATGATTTAAAAGAATATTAATAAATAATTAAAAGGGGAAAATATTAAAAATGGTAGCAACATATATTATATTAATCGTATCAATTTTATTCATTTTTTTAACAATAATATTATTACTCTTAAGAAATAAAACATGGATAAAAGAATTAGAAAAAAATATTCAAAAAATCAGTAATATACTTACATTTACAAGTGTTTTACTAGCAATATTAGCTATTTCAATAACTGCAATAATTACAATTGCAACACAAGAAAAAGCAAAAGTACAAATTGGTTTTTATACTAATCATGGAATGACATATAGTGAAGAAAGTGGACAAGAAGAATTGTATTTAAACAAAGATGAAAATGGGATAATCTCTAAACCAGAAATTGTTCCACTAGACTGGAAAATTCGTTTAACAAATGAAGGAAATATAGCAACAAAAAATATGATTGTTAGAATTGAATTTAGTGGAATTTATTTTAAAGATAAAGTAGAAGCAGACTATGAATTTACTAATCCAATTTATGGGAATGGAGGATACAAAACTATAAGATATAAGCTAGAACAAGATCTATATCCAAATGATTTTACATATTTACCTGAAATTCCTTTTGAAAATATGGAACTAGAAGATAAAGAAGCCAAATCTATAAATATGAAAATAATATTATATGACGAAAATGATAAAAGTAAAGAATTTAATTTTAATATACAACTAGAAGAAAATGTTGATTTTATAAATAATATATAAAAATGATAAAAAATCATGAAAATGTAGAAAAAATTGGAAACATATGATAAAATATAAATGTGCAAAAGAGTAGTAACAAAAAGATAGTGCTACTCTTTATTTTTAAAATTAGGAGGTATCATATGAATCCAAAAAAAGAAGAATTAAAAGAAAAAGTAAAAGAATTAAACAAAATGCAAGAACAATCATTTGAAGATATTGAGCAAGAACCAATAACAGAATTAGACAAAAAAATAGTGAAAAAATACCAAGAGATATGGCAAGAGATATTGAAAATCTGTAAAGAAGAAAAAATAAAAGAAACAGAGATTTTTGATGAAAAGTATGACGTTTTTCAATGGGGATTAGAAGACTTTATTGATAGTTATACTGATTTTGTAGATTATTGTGCACAAATGGATGAAATATATTTAGAACCAGAAGTAAAAATATTAAAAGAGGTAATAGAACAATTTGACTTAAATACAGAAAGAAAACAGGAATATGAACTTTTAATTATAAGAGACACATATATTATGGGTAATAAAAAAGAAGCACAAAAACAAATTGATGAATGGATAAAGAAAAATCCAACACAAGGAGAAGGATATGAAGTAAAATGTGACTGGGAACTTGAAAAGGCAAAACCTAATATGGAAAAAATAGCAAAAATTCTTGATGAGGCAGAAGAAAATGGAACATATGTACCAAATGAAGAAATATATGAAGAAGTTATCGAATATTTTGAAGAAGTTGGTAATGATGAAATGGCAGACTACTATAGTTCACTTTTAGATTTTATAGAAGAAGATAACTACTATTATGAAGATGATTTTGAAGAAGAATATGAAGAAAATTTAAATGAAGAAAGAGAAGAAGTAATAGAAATAATAAATGAGATGGCAAATGACAAAGTAAAAAAGAATAAAACTTTTGAACAATATCTAGATGAAAAAAATGATATGGAATGCAATACCTTTTTAGTACCACAAATATTCATGAAAACAGCTGAAGAAATGGAAAAAACTCAAGAAAATACCAAAAAATATATTTTAGAAAATTATGATACAATACTAAAAGAAAATATAAAATACTTACCAGAAAATATTATAAAATTAATTAAAGACATGCCAGAAACGGGATGGAAAGAAATAGATTTAGAAGAATTTAAAACAGCAAATGAATTGCTAAAAATGCAAGAATACTTCATGTTAAAACAATTTGGAATGGCTTTTATAGAATCAAAAAATGAAAAACTAATAATAGCAGTTCCAAAAATCAAAAAAATGAAAGAATACCTAAAAGATAAAGAACTTATGAAGGAAAATCAAAAAATAAATGAAATGATGAATATAATCAAAGGAATGTGTGAAGTATATGGTGCAATAAAAACACGAAAAATACATCATATTTTAGAAGAATTCTATGGAAAAATAGACAAAAACGAATTAGCAAAATATTTACTAATGTTTTGTACAGGCTTTGGAATAGCAGGATTAAAAATGGATAAATCAACAGGAAGTTTGCAATATATATATAATAACATGATAGAAGAAAATGAGGCAAAAAAAATAATAAAAGAAAACAAAGAATTAAAAAAATATATAAAGGAAGAATATATAAATTATTCATCACCAGATTTCTTACGCAATACTAAAGGATATAAATTACTAGAAAAGGAATTCTATTTAGGAACAGAACTTGAAAATCAAATGGTAGAAATGTTACAAGAAATATTAATACCATATACAATACAAAGACGTTTAGGAACAAGTATTGCAGATGAAATGCTAAAAATGATGACAGAACAAGTAGAAGAAATTAATATGATAATGGATACAGGAATAAATGTAAAAAACATAAAAAAGGCTTTCAAACAGTTAGATGAAGAATTACCAAGATGGTAAATAAAAGCATTTTGATTTAAAGGAGAAGTAATTACAAAAACTTCTCCTTTAAACATTTAAATGATAATATTACATAAATTTAAACAAAAAGACTATCAAAATCAAATTATTTGTGATATAAAATAGGTAGATTAAAGTAAAAATAATTTAGATAAGAAAGGGAAGATAAAAATGAATTTAAAAGAACAAATAGAAAAATACCAACCATATAATGAGCAAGAAGAAAAAGATAAACAAACAATGTTAAAATATATAAACACATTTGATGATGTCCTTACAAGAAATAATGAATTTGGACATTTTACAGCATCATCATGGGTATTAAATAAGGAAAAAACAAAAGTATTAATGATATATCATAACATATACAAATCATGGGCATGGACAGGAGGACATGCAGACGGAGAATCAAATCTATTAGGTACAGCAATTAGAGAACTAAAAGAAGAAACAGGAGTAGAAAATGTAAAGGTACTTAATGATGATATTTTTTCATTAGAAATCATATGTGTTAATGGACATATAAAAAGAGGAAAATATGTATCTTCACATGTTCATTTAAATTTGACATTTCTTCTAGAAGTCGATGAAAATGAAGCATTAAAGATGAAAGAAGATGAAAATAGTGGTGTAAAATGGATTAATATTGAAGATGTTGAAAAAGTATCAAATGAGAAGTGGATTAAAGAAAATATATATAGAAAATTAAACGAAAAATTGAAAAATAAGGAGCTGTAAGTATGGAAGAATTTGCTAAATGGTACAGAAAAAATATATAAAATGGAGATTTTATTATGAAAAAATTAAATGTAATATTAGTATATAACAAAGAAGAAAATAAGATTTTAATGTGTAAAAGAGAAAAAGAACCATATAAAGGAAAATTTAATTTAGTAGGTGGAAAAGTAGAAAAAAATGAAGATGAACTTCATGCAGCATATAGAGAGCTATATGAAGAAACAGGGATAAGTGGTGATGACATAGTATTAACACATATTATGAATTTTCAATATATAATGCAAGATATGGAATTAGAGGTTTATGTAGGAAAATTAAATAAAGACCTTAAACTAATTGAAGAATTAAACAAACTATATTGGATAGATAAAAATGAGAACTTTTTTGATTTAGAAAAATATGCAGGAGAAGGAAATATTGGACATATGTTGCAACAGGTAGAAATTTATAAAAATAAAATATTTTAAAGGAGATAAGATAAAGTGAAAATAGCAATTATTACAGACATACATGGTAATTTAGAAGCATTAAAATCAACATTAAATGATATAGAAAAAAGAAAAGTAGATAAAATTATATGCCTAGGAGATATAATAGCAAAAGGAGTGCATCCTAAAGAATGTATAGAGTTAGTAAAAAAGAATTGTGAAATTGTATTACAAGGAAATTGTGATTTACATTTTTCTACAGAACATAAAGATATTGAAGAGATGCCTGAACAAGAACAAAAAAGAATAAAATGGAATCAATCTTTAATAGATGAGGAAGATAGAAAATATCTATTGAGTTTACCATTTTCTCATGAATTTTATATGAGTGGAAGTTTAGTTAGATTATTTCATGCAACACCAAAAGTTAATAACAAAGCAATATTAAATGTTGATAGTATTGAAACAAAATATGAAATGTTTTTGCCAAGCGAAAATACAATATCACAAGAAAAAGCAGATGTTGTTATATATGGACATATCCATCATCCATATATGGATAAAATATATAATAGAACATTAATAAATGTTGGAAGTGTAGGAAATTCATTTGATGTTATAAGAAATAAAAATAAAGATGCAAATATATTAGAAACTACAAAAAGTAATTATTTAATAATAGAAGGAGAATATGGTAGCAAAGAATATACTGAAGATATTTCTTTCCAATTTATAAAAGTACCATATGATATTGAAAAAGAATTAAAAGATGAAGATTTAAATTTAGAAAAAGAAAATTACAGATTTGAATTAGAAAAAGGTATGTATAGAGATATGACTAAAATAAATGAGAATTTTAAAAGATTAGGAATAGATGTGGAAAAAATATAAGAAATGGCGATTTATGGAGGTAAAAAGTGCTATCAATTTTAGATGTGAAAAAGAAATTACCACAAGAATTTGTAACAGAACTATATGAACAATATACACCATTAACAGTAGACAAAATTTTGTCAGGAATGTTAGGTAATAGATATACAACATTAAGAGTAAATACACTAATGTGTAATATACGAGATTTAATGAGCTATTTAAAACAAAACAATATAAAATTTGAAAGAGTTGGATGGTATAATGACGCATTAATAATAAAAAATGCAAATGAAAAACAAATACAAAAATTAGATATATATGATAAAGGATATATATATTTACAAAGTTTATCAAGTATGATACCACCAATTGTGTTAGATCCAAAACCAGGAGAAAAAGTATTAGACCTAACAGCAGCACCTGGAAGCAAAACAACACAAATGGCAGCAATGATGAATAATGAAGGATATATCTTAGCAAATGAATTGGATAGTATAAGATGTGAGAGGCTAAAGTATAACATTGAAAAACAAGGAGCAAATATTGTAGAAGTAATAAATAAAAGAGGAGAAAAAATAGGAGAAGAATATAAAGAGCAGTTTGATAAAGTGTTACTTGATGCTCCTTGTAGTGGTGAAGGAAGATTTTTAGGAACAAATGTAGGAACATATAGAAATTGGTCAACAAAAACAGTAAAAGAACTTGCAAAATTGCAGAAAAAATTATTAAAAAGTGCATATCAAGCCTTAAAACCAGATGGAATAATGGTATATTCAACATGTACTTTAAACAAAAAAGAAAATGAAGAAGTATTGCAATGGGCAATAGAAAACCTTAATTTAAAATTGTTAGATATAGACATGGATTTGAAAGAAAAAATGCAAGGATTTACTGAAGGATTAGATAAAAGAATTAGTAAAGCTATACGAATATTACCTTCAAAAAACATGGAAGGATTTTTTGTAGCTAAGCTTAGAAAATAGATTTTACATAAATTATAAAATATGGTATAATTGCATATGTAACTATAAATTCAAAAGAATATG